>CAIYZI010000242.1 GCA_903930665.1 uncultured beta proteobacterium | reverse complement strand
TTTACGCTTAGTGGGGCTTAGAAGTTTCCCTTGATGACTTCCTGAAGCATGACTTCGCGTAAAGAAATTCACTGAGCTACTTTCATTTGCTAATTAGAGATAGCTTTAAAAGAGGAAGTAGGTGATCTAATGAAGAATCGTAGATATCATTTCTATCTCCTTCAATGAACCAGGAGTCCGGCCTTACATAATTTGCGCCCGCATCAGGGCAGCCGCTATTTTGCTTATACTTTTTAAAGAACTCATAACTCTGGGTTGAGTAGTGATTAATTCTTAGGCTTTCATAACACGGAAGGTGATCCATAAATCCATGTGCTAGCGGCCTTAGCATTGTGTCAACTGTAGCGCCAGAAGTTTTAAATAAATGGGAATTTTTTATTACAGAAAATGCCGACCCTTGCCCGCCCTTAGCGATGCTTTTAAAGTGACCATTCCACCAAAAATTTTCAGGCGCTCTATATCGATAATTCTCCGTTATTAGGCCTGAGGGTTCTGATTTATGACCGGAACTTCCAAAGGAGGCCCAATAAACGCCAATTGCCCCAATTTTTGAGTCATCAAACTTTGCAAGCTCTGGTTCTATCGAAATGGAATTTGGGGTAAAAAGAAATTCATCCCCATCAATAAAGGCAATCCAGTCATGTAAGTTATTAAAATTTTGATAGCAGTATTGATAAACCTGTAATTGTGGCAAATTTATTGTGGCGTCTACAAAAAAACTACTGATATCAAACCGTGTACTTAAGCTTTTTAATAAGTCAGCCGAGTCATCTTCGCATTTATGTAAAAATATATAGAATTTGGTAAAGCCAACTAAGTGATGAAAAGTGACCCACTCTTTTAGCCATGGCGAACGGTTTCTTTGTATTGTACAGATCGCTAAATCCATCCTACCCCCAATATAGCCACATTGAATCCACTAAAGATTTGTGCTCCAAGAGTCAAATTACGGTGACTACAAGGCTCTCTTGGTAAAAAATAAAACATCAATTGATTGGCTGCCAACCAAAAGGACCTCTTGAATCTTCTATTGAAAACTCACCTGTTGCGCAATTCACTGCATCTCTTACCGAGAGGTGCGCACTGATCGACTCACCTTGATATACAACATGAAATAAAGGCTCGCTTGAGGCTGCTATATAAATGGGGTCACCCCGATTGGCATAAATAAGGATATTTTTCAATTGAGATATAAACCATTAAAATCTCCCACCATTTGCAGCGGAGAAAGTACATACACCTAGACTAAAAAAGGATCGACATAAAAAAAGAACGCCATCAGAGCGTTTTGCTATTTTGCCCAACACAATCAATTAAGCAAACCCCGCAAACAAGGGGCGCTCTCGGGGGCTTCTTTCCACCATGCTGAGCCGATATAAACTTGTATAAAGTACGAGTGATGAAGATCCTAAATTCAGTTACAGTTATAAAACCCTTTTACATCGCCCCATCGGGCGATTTGTGCTTTAGTGCTGCGTATTTCAGCGCAGCATGAACACCTATTTTAGGTTCAGCGTGACCGGCAAGGTTCCAGTATTTGAAGGTTTGTTTATTGCAATAAATCGTTCACGCCGACTTTGGTTTTTTGGATATTGCGCATGGATTCGCCCTTGAGTGTGATCTTATGACTTTGATGGACGATGCGATCAAGTATGGCACCCGCTAAGGTGGGGTTATTGAGATACTCATGCCAGTGCTCTACTGGGAGCTGGCTGGTAATGATGGTGGACTTGGTTCCAACACGATCATCCATGATTTCTAAAAGATCAGAGCGTTCCTCTTGATTTAAGGGGCGTAAGCCCCAGTCATCTAAAATCAGTAAGTCTACTTTGGCAATGGATTGAAGTTTGCGAGTAAACGTACCATCAGCATGAGCCACTCGCAGCTCTTCAAAGATTCTAGGTGCGCGCTAATGGTGATTTTTGTGCAATTCAAAAAATTTGGCCCTTGATTTATAGGGCTTTTTTCTTTGGCAAAATTACACAGAATTGCTTCCAAAGTCATATATTTATTGGGTTAATACACCAGATTGTGATTCTGGTTGTCGCGGGTTCGAGCCCCGTCGTTCGCCCCATATAGAATAAGCCTTTAAAGCCAGACCACTGTAGATAATAACAGTGCGAATTACACAAAAAATTACACATTGTGTAAGAACTACATTGAATTTCGATTAAATTCCTTGTTGCGATCATATATTCTTGCGGTTGTTTCGGGGTTTGCATGAAGGTCTGGCAACACCCCAGTTTTGGCCTTATGGGCAGTGGTGTAATAAGCCCTGAGATCATGAAATGTCGCATCAAACCCAATTCCAGCTAACTTCGCCTCCCGTTTTAATTTCCCCCAGTAGCCTTTAAATCCTGAGGCTGTGTAAGGCATCCCTCTTTGCGTTGGAAAGACATATTTTGGGTTAGCATTTGAATCTTGAATAGTGGTCATGAGATTCATGGGTAATGACTAACCACCAAAAACAAAGAGATTAATTAAATTGCGTATTCCAGCCCAGCGTGACCGCCCATTCCAGCAATATGACCGGTCATTCCAAATAAATCGTGACCGCTGATTCCAGACTCAGCGTGACCGTTTTTAGCTAGTCTTTGGAATCCAAATCCTTGGTCTTGGAAGGTAATTTGACTAATGAACTGCTGTCAATTTAGTACCACTGCCAGTGAGAGTAATTCCATATTAAATCATTGCATGTAGCCAGGTTGGATTTGAGTAATTTTAGGTAGCATC
>CAIYZI010000241.1 GCA_903930665.1 uncultured beta proteobacterium | reverse complement strand
TGGCGGGAGGGAGGGATTCGAACTATCTTTTAACTGTTTGATTTATATAGAATATTGAATCTGATACAAATAAATACCCTCAAAAATACCCCCTTACAACCCTCGATACCCTCTTTCAAAGATCTAACTAGCTTAAGCTGATATTAATATATGGCCTAATCAAGCCACTTTTTTACTTAAAAGAGATTGGCATCACCAATCTATCACAGACGTCTTTCCACCCTATTTCAGCCACTCAAAACAGGCTATTCCAAGGATTTTCACTGACCGAGTCCCGGCCACAAGCAGCCATTTCCTAGAATTCTTTCATATATCGAATGGCCAAAACCCTAGTTTGAATAAATCCATTCTGTACTTCCATATCTCGTCCGTACTGTAGTGAAAATCTTCCAATATCGGTATAGGCAAGACCACTGAGCAAAAAGCGCTGAGTATTGACGACATTGTGTTGATACACATTGTTAATTGCAGTTGCCCCGCCGGCCACGTAAAAATAAGATGCTCCAACTGTAAAGATTGGATTGATTTTGTAAATAGGCCCAACTTGAGTAGTGGTTAAAGGCTTTTGGGTAAGCGAAGCATTAGCGACAGATCCACAGGCTGCTGCGCATTGACCATTTCCACCAAACCACATCGTATCGACAGCCGCCATACCATCAAGATTTTCAATAATCGGCTTTTGAAATCCTAGCTGAATATCGGATTTATAGCGATTCTCACCCATATTAAATACGTGGGTATTTGAATAGCTACCGGTAGGAGCAATTAAATAGCCAGCAAGCCCGAAGTAGGTTCCAGTGTTTCGATTGGCATAAGGCCAAATGGCCGTGGCTAAGGTGGTATCGCCGATGCCAGTACTGGCTGGATAGTTAGCAAGAGACCCAGCCCCACTTATCGCGCCATAGGGAAGCTGCATATAGGAAATAGCTGGTAGGTCGGCAATCGAGTAGCTTCTAGCCGCTCTTAATATGGCATTGGGATTATCAATGACGGGGTTGGTATATGGCTTTGATGGGACGGCTGAACCATTTTTATAGTAGGTACTATTTTCAGTGTCATAGTAGGAGAGCATCAGATAATTTTTATCTGGCGGTGGCGCAACAATATCGTTTGGCTGTAAGTCAATGCTCCAGCCGAGCAATGGTTTGATCAGTAACGTAGCAAAGAGAATCTGATTTAAATAGCGCATCAGTCAACTTTGTGCGATTTTTCCGCTGATGATGCGTTCAATTGAGGAATGGTGTTCGTCACAGTAGCGGGTTATCTCTACAAGGTTATTGAGATTGAGCTTTATTTTTAAACTTGCCCTATGCATTTTGATCGTTCGCAGAGTAATGCCAAGCATCTGCGCAATTTCCTGTTGACGGTGACCTTTGCCCAACCAGAGCAGAACTTGAGCTTCACGCTGACTAATGGGAATATCAATTAAAGCATCTTCGGCTTTAGCGGGCGCAATGGCTAATTGAAGTTCTTTGGCCTTGTCAAACAACTTTTTAAGCGCTTCGCTTACTTGGATGCCTGAAAATGGTTTTAGTAGGAAGTCGACTGCGCCTCCTCGCCACGCATCAATAATGTCAGCCTGCTGAGCATTACCACTCATAAAAATGATCGGAAATTGCAGGTTCAGGAGCCTAAGCTCGGATTGCAACTCCACCCCCGTCATTCCGGGCATTTGAAAATCTAGCAACAGGCAGGTGGGTATTTCATCTTCAAAGTCAAAGTCGTGAATCGCATTGAGAAAAGCGTTAGCCGATTCAAAAGTACGCACTTCATGGTCATGCGATAGCCAGTCCGTTAATACGTCGCGGACCGCTAACTCATCTTCAACAATAATGACCCGGGTGTTTTTCATGGATTAATGTGCACGATCTTGGGATAGGGGTATTTGGATTTCAAACACTGCGCCGCCACTATGGCTGTTAGACGCCGTAATACTGCCGTGATGAGCATCCATAATGGTTTTGCTTAGCCACAAACCCACCCCTAAGCCATGAAGCTTGGTGGTTTTATAAAGCTCAAAAATGGTCGGGAGTAGATTAGGAGTAATTCCTGGACCACTATCTTGCACGGTTAGGATTGCAAACTGCTCATTTTGAGCGATACCCACCCGAATGATTCTATTGGTTGGTTTGCCTGCGGTGCTCGTAGCAATGGCATCAATGGCAGTAATCGCAACAATGGCATTATTCAGAATGTTAATGAGGACTTGCTGGATCTGAATCGCATCACCAAAAATCAGCGGATTGGACTGATAGTTTTTTTGTAATGAGATTCCTTTGGCTTGTAGGGAAGGCTCGACCAATTCAATAACTTCATCCACTGCTTTTTGCAAATTCTCCTCACGAAATTGGGCGGTCCTGGTATTAAAAAGTTGTCTGAGATTTTGAACCAATGCGGCTAATTTTCCCGAGTGCAAGCGAATGTCGTCCAATGAGGCGGACAAAGTTGTATTTTGGTTAATTTTGGCTAACTCTCGCTTGGCAGTATCAGCTCTGATCGCGATGGCGGTTAGAGGCTGGCTTAATTGGTGGGCTAAGGAGCTGGCAAGAGCGCTAATCCCAATGACTCGGTTTGAGGCAATCAAGCTTTGTAGTAGTTGGTTTTTTTCTTCCACCACGGTAACCAAATTGCGATTGAGAAGATTGGACTCTGAAGTCCTTGGGTCGATCCAACTAATTCTGAGAGATTGATAGGAGATGTAACGAAAGACGCTCAATACCACATGGGTGGCGTATAGCAATGTAATGATGGTTGTGGGGTGCCTTGGCCCGATGGGGGCTTCTGAGAAATAACTGAACAGTCGAACCAGTGCAAAGCAACCCAAGCCAAATTCTAGACATGAAATCCAACGGACGAATAGATGATTGC
>CAIYZI010000240.1 GCA_903930665.1 uncultured beta proteobacterium | reverse complement strand
CTATATGAATGCGCATTCAATTAAAGACCTTATTGAGTAGGTAATGGCTGTTAAAGGTAAAAAAATCTCACTACAATCCGCCATAGATACTGGCCAGATTAATTCAAGGCGCCAACTGATTGAGAGGGTGGCTTTTGAGGGGCTGGAGGTTGCTCGTAACGGGTCTAGCTACCTCGGCCTTCGAGGCTCGGATGGCCAACGGTTTCGGATTCATTTCTCATTTGCTAATGACGCTGGGCTAAAAATTCCGGCGCCAGAACTAAATCCTAGTTTTGAGCTAATTCCCAATGTTGGCGAGCAGCGAAGATGGCGCGTGTAGTGCTCGGGCTTAAAACGCACGCCATGTTTGGCCATAGTAAAACTCCTCTTCAAGTAAAAGATTATCAAAATCTCTCACTTGGAGCGGTTCTAATTTTCAACGCGGGTCATGTTTTAGTCTCTGCTCTCTATAAGATTAAACGTCACTAGACAATGGATTGCCTTTGGGTCCTTAGCTCAGATAGTAGAGCAGAAGACTCTTAATCTTTTGGTCGCGTGTTCGAGTCACGCAGGGCCCACCAAAAATACAACACCCCACTGCTGCATAGTGGGGTGTTGTATTTTATATTTGATTTGTCACATAACGCGACACTTAGATCTCATTTATGAAACGCATTATCTTCACCAAAGGTGATACGGTGCAGCAGTCGGTGTTCATTGCCGTAATCATTGGTTGCATAGTGTGCTGTTGCCCGGTTATCCCAAATGGCTACAGTATTCTTCTCCCAACACAATCGCGCTTGAAATTCCGGGCGTTGGAACTGGGCAAAGATAAATGAGAGTAGGGCGTCACTTTGCTGACGAGATAAGCCCTTGATTCGATCAGTGAAGTTTGGGTTTACGTAAATTAATTTTTTGCCAGTGATGGGGTGGGTTCGGACTACGGGGTGAACTACAGGTAAATTCTCAGCTCTTGCCTGACGATAGACTTCTTCGCCATTCTCTAATTGGGCAAAATAATTTGGCCAGCCACTATGTTCAAAGCTATGAGTTGCCTCTAATGTTTCCAGGTAGGCTTGTAAATGAGGTGGTAGTGATTCATATACAGCGGTAGCGCTTACCCAGAGGGTATCCCCACCTGAGGGCGGAACAATGTGGGAGTACAAAACAGTGCCAGTAGGTGGATTTTTTGAGAAAGTAATATCGGTATGCCACTGATCTGTTCCATAGCGATGGCCAGAAGGCTTAGTTTCTATGACCTCAACAAGCTTATGCCCCTCTAACCTAGGAAAAAAAGCTTTAGCTTTATCTGGATCTCCAAATACTTTTGCTACCTCAAGTTGCTGCTCAGGTGAGAGTGTTTGATTGCGGAAAAATAGCACTTGAAATTCGGCTAGTGCTTTGCGAAGTTCATCTCGAACAGGCTCAGAATCTAATTTAGATAAATCAATATCATAAATAGTGGCGCCTATATTAGGGATATAGGGCTCAATAGATAAGTGGGAGTATCCAGGAACTACGCGTTCAATTTTTGACATGACCTTACCTTTATGTGTGAAGTTATGAGGGAAAGATTAGTAGATGCTGGCATCAAAAGTGAACAATCATCTTTTGATCTGCTTATCTCAATTCTTGCTATGCCAGTCTAGTTAAGGCTTTGAGGTCGATGACACGCCTTATTCAAAATAAAGATAAGTAACTCAAAAACAATTGGTTCTATTTGTATATAGGTCTACCTAGAATTGCATTTCTACTCTTTCGTGCCTCAGGCAAACGTCATTAAGTAAGAGGAATGAAATGCATTCAGTTAAATTAAGTTACCTCTTGAGAGGACTAAGGGCCTTGGCTCTTGCAGGATTATTCGCTATGTCTAGCGCCTATGCTGATGCACCTAATACTTTACGCATCGGCTACCAGAAATCTTCTAGCCTTTTAACGCTTTTAAAAGCAGACGGTTCCTTTGAAAGTCAGCTTGGCGCAAAAGGTGTAGATGTTAAATGGATTGAATTTCCTGCGGGCCCTCAATTATTAGAAGGTTTAAATGTGGGCTCAATTGACTTTGGATATGTAGGAGAGGCTCCTCCTATTTTTGCCCAGGCTGCTGGAGCCAGCTTTGTATATGTTGGATATCAAACACCTGCCCCAACAGCAGAGGCAATTTTGGTGCCAAAAGATTCTCCTATTAAAAAAGTAACGGACTTAAAAGGTAAAAAAATTGCTCTGAATAAGGGTTCTAATGTCCACTATTTGCTCATTAAAGTACTTGAAAAAAATGGCCTGAAATACAGTGATGTGCAGCCAGTATTTTTAGCTCCTGCCGAGGCGCGTGCAGCTTTTGACAAGGGAAGTGTAGATGCATGGGCAATTTGGGATCCGTTCCAGGCGGCAGTAGAACTTCAGATTGGGGCTAAAGAGCTCGCAAATGGCGTAGGCGCCGTAAGTAATGTGAATTATTTCTTGGCTGCCCGCTCGTTTGCTGAAAAGAACCCGACTGTAATTAAGGCATTGTTTGCAGCAATT
>CAIYZI010000239.1 GCA_903930665.1 uncultured beta proteobacterium | reverse complement strand
TAATTGCTCCTAGTGTTTGTTACCCCACCATTGGGATAACAACCTAAGTAACGCTCTGAAGGGCAGACACATCAAGTTGATTATTGGAGAGTGGCTCCAATCTGACTGATTGCCGGAAATGAAATGGAAAGACTGCTTTAGGCTCGAGAGGAGCCGCTCAAACTCAGCGATATTGGCAGTTAGTGGGCCGAGTCCGGCCAGTAGGCGGCCCTCAGGCTAAGTATATTTGTTGTATTAGGTACACATAACCATTCTCAATAGCCTGATTTATACAAACTATAGTTAAAATTTAATCAAAGAAAGGCTTCATCATGAAAATATATATATCAATTAAGAGTGCTTTGGCTGTAATCAGTTTCGCTGGTATGGCAATGGTTTCTAGTCAGGTATTTGCTGGATACCCCTCCGTTACCTTTTCTCCCGACACTTTGAATGCAATTGCTGGTAGCAACTATTCACAGACATTGGTGCCAAATGATTTCACCACTGGAAATTACACTTTTACTGTGTCTGGTAACACAGATGGTTTGACTATTTCTAACCCTGGTAATGGATTTAATTTGCTAGTAAGTGGTACTCCCACTTCCCCAGGAGCTTTCAGCTTTAATATTGCTGGATTGGATGGTAGTTTAATTAGTATTGGTGTCTGGAACGGCATACAAAGTACTGGCCAAGACTTCACTTTAAATGTATCTAATCCAAGTGGCGCAGCCCCAGAAATGAATGCCTCATTCATTCCGCAAGTTTCACTAATGTTGGCTTGCTCATTTTTCTTATGGGGTCGTAAGAAAGAAAACACAGAAGTAATGCTTGCCGTTTAGCCTGGCTTAGAGCTTTAATGGCCTACTTCTTCATTTTCCTGCCCTTATTTATTGTTGCTCTGGTTGCAACTTTTGAGGCAAGACTACCTCGGTTTACTTCACCGTTTAAGCTATCTCACTTTTTCACTCTGATTGCCTTTGGTTTGATGGGTATAGCCTTAAGTGCCATTCTGCCCTTAACGGTCCAAAACTTTCTCATTAGACTAGTTGCCCCATTTCAGATTCTATCGATACCGCAACTACCCATACCCAATTGGGTTGGATTTATTTTATGTTTTTTATTGATTGATTTTGCTAATTATTGGCTCCATCGACTCAGTCACTGGGTTCCTGCCCTATGGCGACTACATAAGATTCACCATGCTGATAAAAGTGTAAGTGCTGCCACAAACTTATTGCATCATCCTGCCGAATTGTTCTTTGGCTATCTGGTGATGCTCACCTTCTTTGTATTGCTCGGTATGCCATTATTGGTAATTATCGTTTATGGCCTTGCTAATCAAATCCACGGCATTTTGGTGCATAGCAATATCAACTATCCAACTAAGCTAAATCATTGGCTTAAATACCTGGTCTTTACACCTGATGCACATCGTATTCATCACTCGGTAGATATAGTTGAGGGTAACTCTAATTTTGGTCAAATACTTCCCTTTTGGGATGTAGCGTTTGGAACCTATCAAGAGAGTGCTGCCTTGCCAATAAGTCAGTTTGAGATGGGGCTTAGTCATCCAGAGCAAGGTGTTGCATTTTCTATTTTTGGTTTGCTGGCTTTGCCTGTTTTTAGTAGTACGAATAATCAATCTGAAAATATCATTCAGGTTAAAGATTCATCATCATAAGAATTGAATATTTAAAAAAGACTTCATCATGAAAATATATGCCTCAATTAAGAGTGCTTTGGCGGTAATTAGTTACGCTGGTATGGCGATCGTCTCTAGTCAGGCGTTTGCTGGGGCAGCTCACCGGGTTCATGGAAAATAAATACAGATTTGAGGTTGGCGCTGTTTGAATAATATATACCCCCTGCGTCAGGATGAACTGCAGTCAATCAAGCTATTTTTCGGTAGACGAGCCATCGCAACTCAATCGGTGCATTCTCTCTATCAATATCAAAAATATCCTGCCCGCTAGCCCATGATTCGTACCAGCTAGTTGGTGGCCATGCATTTGATGGCAAATTAGCCTTTTCAAAATCGTAGGCAGACTCATCGGATTCAAGTTCAAGATTGAGTCCTCGCGCTGCTGTTAAAAGTTCAGATCGAGTAAAAATTGCTGAGTAGCATTGCTGCCCTAATTCTCGCGCAGCAGTATCTGGCAAGTAATCGCCCTTTGCAACAAAGGAATTGAGAATAAAACGTCCATCGGTCGCAAGTGATTGAGCGGCTAGAGTAAATACTTTTTGCAGTTGCTCTAATGAGCGAAAATCTGGCACAACTTCTGACAGAATAATTAGCTGATAGTCATTGCGCAGCCCCTCAATATCATCAAAAATATCGCAATTAAAAATCCGCACTTTTAGCGATTCCTGCCTAGCGGCTTCCTGAATCGTTTGGGCAAACTTCGCCGTACCTTCAATAACATCTAAGGCAAGTCCACGTCTAGCTAGTGGTAAAGCATTCCTGCCTGTACCGGCGCCAATATCTAGAACTGGAAACGCATTCGGATTCTGCATTGACATAACAAGACTCCAAACTCGCGCATCCGGCTCGGTTCCGAATAATGGAGGCTCTCGAGTAGCCAACCACTTTTCATACTCAGCTTCAATGCTGTACCACTTTGCTTCGATAAGATAATTTAATTTTGAACCTTGCGGAGAGTCATAATTAATAACGATTTCAGAGCGATGGGATGCATTAAAAGCATTGTTAAGTTCCGTGCTGAGGGCACCGCGAAGTTGGGTCAACTCAGCTTGATTAAAGAACACGCCAATTGCTTTAAACACGTTATCGCACATCTGAACATAATCATCAATCATGCTCGGGACTGCTGGCAGGGTAATACGTCCTGCAGCTTCTACGCGGCGGTAAAGTTTTCTTCTCAAGCTTGCCTGATATGACGGCTTAGCGGTTTCTTCGATCACACCCATTTATAGTCCGTTTGGATAATCTTTTCGTTTCAGATGGAATAATATAAATCAGTACGATATAACTCCATTAAATTTGCTAACCCCGATAACTCATTGAATGTAATTAAGAATTTAATATTCAAAATTACACTGGCACTAAATTAGGGCAATATCTGAATAATTTGCTTAATTAAAAATAATATGAGTCTAGAATAACGAAATCTTTTACTAGACTCGCTTAAATGAAAAATCTATTAACTCCTAAAGCTGCTTCGCATGTCAAAACAATAAATCCAAAAGCTCATAGGTCTATTCCTTATAAGTTGAATGCCGTATCCCAGGGATTGGCTTACACTTTTTTGGCTTTTTCGCTAAGCAGCATAGCGCCAGTATTTGCTCAGAATAATGGAACTAACGGGTCGGGTACTACTGCTGGTCATGGCGGCGCGGGCGTCAGTGGATCTGGGAGTGGGGGTAATGGTGGATCGGGCCCTACTCGTTCCGGAGGGGGTGGGGGGAGTGGCGGCACATCAGGATCAGGTGGCCGGGGAGGAATTGATAGTACCTTTGGGAATTCCGGCGGTAACGGTGGTGCTGTCGGGGCTGCTGGATCTGTGATTACAGGCAATACCACTGGTAATGCCGGCGCTATGGCCGGCTCTGATAGCAAACATCCTGCAAGTGGAGGCGGAGGTGGAGGCGTAGGATTTTGGGTCTCAGGCTCATCGAGCCTCGATAACTCCTTTAATATTATCGGCGGTAAAGGTGGCGTTGGAGCTAATGGGTATGGTGTATCTAGCGGCGGAGGCGGCGGAGGCGGAGCTGCAGGTATTGGAGGCAGCAGTAGTTTTACTTTAAATAATTCTGGAGTAATAACTGGTGGTAATGGCGGCAATGGGGGCGCTACTACCTTGACAAATGCATCTGGCGGCAGTGGCGGCACTGGCGGCTCTGGAATTGCAGGCGGTAGCTTTACCGTGAATAATTCGGGCACCATATCAGGAGGTGCGGGGGGGAGCGGTGGCGCATCCACAGGTTCGGGCGGAACTGCAGGTTCAAACGGGTCTGGCGGCTCTGGAATCTATGTTCTAAGCGGTTCAGGTGTTTCCATTTCAAATCTGACCGGTGGCACGATCAGCGGCGCTACAGGTGCTATTGCCGCAATTAATAACGCTGGAACAATTAATAGTTTAGTCAATGCGCAAGGTGCATCTAGCTATGCGCTTACTTATGCTGGCAATCTACCGATTAATTACAGCATCATCGTTAATTCACCTACTAGTTACGGCCAATTGGCTTTCACCAATATCACGGGAACTAATTTTAACTTTGGGATAGACGCTAGCTCCACCTTAGCAGTTGGAACTTACAGCGATGTATTGCAGGGCCTGTCATCTATTAATAATGTAACTGGATCTTCTGGAAGATTTGGTGCTTACACATATTTGATTCAATATGATGCTAGTCGGGGCGCCGCGAATGATTGGAGCTTGGTCGTCAGTGGTGGCAGCGTAGCCCCCGAAATGAATCCCTCACTGATTCCACAAGTTGGTCTTTTGCTTGGGTGCCTATTTTTTATGTATGGCACAAGAAAAAAGATTGGTAGCGAGCAGCAAGGCCTGCAGATGATGTCTTAACTTAGTCAGTATTTGCAGTTCTCAAGTCACCATCGGGTAGTTTTTTGTTTTTAGACGAAGGGCTGCTTCGGGTCGACAAGACCCTTCGGGCTACCTCAAGATCAATGACTCCTTTGTATCTTGAATCAGCCCGAAGAAAATATCAGCTCTTACCGCCCTAATTGCTGCCAAATCCGCAGCGTTTTACTTCCCTTACGAATATGAG
>CAIYZI010000238.1 GCA_903930665.1 uncultured beta proteobacterium | reverse complement strand
GACCGGGAAGCTAAAAGAGGTGCTCCCCATTGATAGCAAAGGAGTTGAGCGTCGATGGCTTTGGGGGATTGAAAAAGCAAAAAATGAATCATGGAAACTCTATTCCAGCCCCAAAGGAGTCATCTATGTTAAGAATTATTTAACAAATGAAAAACGAATTAAAATACGCAGCATATGGGATTCTTCGCGATACCTGACTGAAAGAGCAACAAACGAAATTACTGAAATTTTTGGGGATAAGATATTTGAAACGCCCAAACCACTTGGTTTAATCGAGGATTTAATTGAGTGCTGTTCAGGTAAGAATGCCTTACTGCTCGATTTTTTCTGCGGAACGGCTACTACAGCACATGCGGCATTCAATCTGAATTTGGCTGATGAAGGAACTCGCAAAGCAATACTTGTGGAGGAAAAAATTGAAATTAAGAAATCTCATCTAGCAGCAAAAAAGGGATTCCGCTACCTAACAGATATAGCTGAACATAGGCTATCAGGATTGGCAAATCTCAACAAAAACTACATCTACAGTGCAACAGATATTTAAGCTATTTTTACTCATTACCAAAATAGGCATTTAAAAACTTAAGAGCCTCCTCTTTTTGGGATTTGCTTGCAGATTGCAATATGCCAATAAGATTTATCTTTCCACTTCCAGAATCCCAATAATTTTTCTTCATCACTTGATGCCTTCCACAAAGTGCCTGCCACTGCTTCGGATCAGCACGATCAGCATCCGGATTAATTGAATGTGGGGTAACGTGATCTGGTGTTAACTTAACGGTTCCTCCACCAATAGGGTCTTTTTCACCCTCAGCCAACATACAAGCCTGTCCATCTTCTTGCCATTCGCATTTATGATCAGCCCGCTGCAAAACACTTTCCCAGCATGCAGCAAGCGGAAGTACGCGTTTTGCAGCTTTTGGCCTCAGATCAGCATGCGGCATTAAATACTCTTGATTAGCTAAATCCCTGCTGTCTCGCCAAGAGAGGATCGTATAACCTTTATCAGTTCGAAGCTCCGATAGTCTCTGATGCCAATTTTCAGGCTCCTTTTTAGTAATTGGGTCTGTAGCTGCCGCAATAATTTGCTGTCGCGTAACCACCTTGCCAAGATTGTTTAAGAACAAGGCCTCTATACGTTGGCTAACTGTTTTTTGCTTGTATTTTGTTTTGTCTGCACTATAAATCTTCGATGTCATATGCTTTCAATTCTTTGCCAATCGAAATACTCTAACACGACCAAGGCGCATACAAGCCAATGGGATCAGCTTCTTGCTAAGCACTTGTTGAAGCACTCAACTCTTCACGCAGTCAATTGCATAAACCATTGATTATATTGAATAAAATATGATTATTGGTGATTTAGCTTGATCATAAGGACTTGGCTTAAGATGGTCATCCACCTTTATCAACAAACACCCCCATGCTCTTAGCCATCCGATACTTTGCAGCCACACTTTTATTTTCTGGAATATGGGCAATGGGCGCAGCTTATGCCGTAGACGCAAACAATCCCACAGCAGGCTTTACCTCCGCCGAGTACTCCAATGATCAATTTGTCGATAGCGCTCACTATGAAGATGGAGAGAAAATTGCCTATGTATGGACTCCATCTTCCCACTTGCCACCAAAGTACGTCTTAATTGTGATGCCCGGTGGGGCTGGCATTGTCAAACCTGAACTGCGAGATGGTCAAGTTTGGTTTATGGCTAAAGGCAATTTTCTAGTGCGCTCCCGCACTGTATTTGCCGATCAAGATATTGCTGTTATTACCATTGATAGAGGCAGAAGCATTGAGCGGATGAGAGCAGTCATCACTGATATTCATAATAAGTACCCATTAGCTAAAGTCTATATTGCCGGAACGAGCAGAAGCACAACAGAAACAATCTATTTAGCCCAGAAGATGGATGGGG
>CAIYZI010000237.1 GCA_903930665.1 uncultured beta proteobacterium | reverse complement strand
TTTACAGTTTGATGGTTGGTATCGTTCTTTTGTTTTTAATTGTCGCAATCTCTACGGTTATTGCAATAGTTCAATTCCGTGCCAAAACCCAGGTTGAATTAGCAACGCGCGGCGCGCAGCTGCAGATAGCACTGAATCAAAATCTCGATATCGTTCAGTCGCATGTGTCAGAAATGAGGCGGGCCGTAGCCGTGCATCTGGAACAGCCGTCGCTGGTATCAGTCAGTCCGCAGCAATTCTTGCGCCAACAATCGCCAAATGCGCCAGCCGATGCGCCTTGGGACAATCTTCCAGACAGTTTGAAATCAGAAGTGGGATCGATCGACATTGATCCAGCTGTGCATGAGTCTCCCGAAATTTTTCAGCGCGACCTTGCCGCTGTATTGTCGATGATGCCTGCCGTTGTCTCCGAACATGCCAGGCATCATTTTATTGAATGGAGTTACTTCTATAACGCGCGGCGCGCCTGGTGGCTGCTCTATCCATCCCAATCCCGTTCGGTGCTATTGCAAGTCACCGGCAAAAAGTCGATGACCGACGCGCTCGTTAACGTATTCGAAGCAGATGGTACCTATCCTTTGGAACTGGTAGGCCCGGTAAAAAATCCTCATCGCCTGCAAGTGTGGACCCGACCCTATCTGGATGCCTCCGGGAAGGGAATGATGGTCACCTTGTTGGAACCCGTGTATCTGCATGATGAATTTATTGGTGTTGTTTGCGCCGATGTGACTTTGAGTATATTGGAAGAAAATATCAAACAGTTTCCGTTGCCGATGGGACGGGCAATGATTATCAATGCCGAAGGTGATCTGTTAGGGGACGCCGGTGGGGCCCTGAAAAAAATGACCACGAGCCTTCCTTTAAAAAAGTTGCTGCCGACGGCGCCGATTCAGGGCTTGCTCAATGAATCGCATGATGGGGTTACAACCAGTGACGCTCAATGGATGACCTATCAGCTGCGCGACACCAAATGGCGGCTGGTTCTGTATTTACCCGATGCGGAAATGAATTATTTACTGTTGAATAAATTAAGTTCCTATCTGTTTCTGAGTCTTGGATTCCTTATCGCCTTGATCGCACTGACCCTCGTACAGAGCAGAAGCTTCGCTCAGCCAGCCTTAAGACTGGCGGAATTTGTGGATGAAATGGCACTGGACTCAAGCAGAACGATTCCAAAGGTTCCAACTGCCTGGCGCCACTGGTTTGAACGGGTCGCCAATACGGCGCGTGAGCGTGAAAGTTATCTTCAGGAAACCTTAAAGTACGCGGCTGAATTGGAGGAAAAGGTATTTAAACGGACGGAGCAGTTGCAGTCTTTGGGCTGGACCATCTATGAACCCGATCAAGTGGTCCCCAACCATAACCTGTACCGTGAGTTCCTCTCCACCTCTCGCGCGGAGTGGAGCATTGCCAAGCATGGTTATGTCCAATCCAATAGTGGATGGTTCAGTTGTCGCACGGCCTGCTATTTGGCGGCCGGTCGCCCGGCAGTGGTTCAGGAGACCGGCTGGAGCCAAACCATCCCCAGCGGGCAGGGGGTCTTGGCCTTTCGTTCCATGCCGGAGTGTCTGGACCAAATCGCTAGGGTGGAGGCCGACTACGAAGGTCACCGCCGGGCCGCCCGGC
>CAIYZI010000236.1 GCA_903930665.1 uncultured beta proteobacterium | reverse complement strand
CTACGGCACCCATATTTTTCAAACACTCCTCCACCTCACGCAAAGCAGCTTCCCGCTCTTTGGTGTAATTAAGGTTGATAGGAAAGACATTGCGATAAACGCTTAAAGAGCGTTGCGTTGCAAGCTTTGAAGTCAAAGCAAAAATAGGCACATGAATATTGTGTCGACTCATCCAAACTGCGGTTGAGCCCGAATCAGTTAAAGCAGCAATCGCAGATGCATTTAAATGATGTGCGGTAAATAAGGCGCCCAAGGCAATAGTTTGATCAATGCGAGTAAAAGTTTTATCCAAGAAATCTGTATCTAACTGAACGCGATCAGACTTTTCTGCCTCCAGGCAAATCTCCGCCATCGCTTTAATCGTTTGGACTGGATACAGACCAGCAGCCGACTCTGCAGAAAGCATCACCGCGTCCGTACCATCCAATACGGCATTTGCTACATCGCTCACTTCTGCACGAGTAGGAACTGGAGCACTAATCATAGACTCCATCATCTGTGTTGCGGTAATCGCAAATTTATCAGCCTCAATTGCCAACTTAATCATGCGCTTTTGCAAAGCAGGAACAGCGGGGTTGCCTACTTCAATGGCAAGATCGCCGCGGGCAACCATGATTCCATCGCTTTCAGCGATGATACTTTCCAAGGCCTTTGGAACAATCGCCTCAGCACGTTCCACTTTTGCAATCGTTTTGACTTTTCCAACACCATACTTAACGCTGGCCGCATCCGCCAATCGACGTGCATAAGCCATATCAGCACCATCTTTTGGAAAGCTGATTGCCAAAAAATCAACGCCCATTGCAATGGCTGCATCTAGGTCAGCAATATCTTTTTCCGTTAAAGCGGGTGCTGTTAAACCACCGCCAGCGCGATTAATTCCCTTATTATTTGATAAAGGTCCACCTTGAATGACGCGAGTAAAAATCTCTCCGCCTTTAACGCTTTCAACACGCAATACGATCAGGCCATCATTTAACAATAGGCAATCGCTCGCCTTTACATCTTTCGGCAAATCTTTGTAATCTAGACCTACTCGTTCTTGATTTCCAAGTTCGCAAGCAACATCTAAAATAAATTGCTCACCTTCAATCAGTTGAATTTTGTTTTCGGCAAATTTTCCAACGCGGATTTTTGGACCCTGGAGGTCCGCCATAATCCCAACTTCCTTGCCAACTTCCGCAGAGATACTGCGCACCAAGTCATGACGCGCCTTATGGTCAGCAACAGTACCATGTGAAAAATTCATTCTCACTACATCCACACCAGCGCGAATCATTTCTCGCAAGACTTCTGGTTTTTCAGATGCAGGCCCTAAGGTAGCAATGATTTTGGTGGCTCTCAACATAATTTAGTCTTTTGCTCTTTCAGCCAATACAGCAAAGGCTGGCAAGGTCTTACCTTCCAGAAACTCAAGGAAGGCACCACCGCCAGTAGAAATGTAATCGACTTGATTTTCAATCCCGTATTTGGCAATTGCCGCCAAAGTATCACCGCCTCCAGCAATGGAGAATGCGGGTGAATGGGCAATAGCCGCGGCTAACATTTTGGTACCGCCGCCAAATTGGTCAATTTCGAACACACCCAATGGGCCATTCCAAACAATCGTACCGGCATGGGCCAACATAATGGATAAACGGGCTGCGGTTTTTGGGCCAATGTCCAAAATCATGTCATCCTCAGCCACTTGATCAGCAGCTACACGGTTGGCACGGGCTAATGGAGAAAGTTCATTGGCAACAACTACATCTTCAGGAATGGGAACATGTGCTCCGCGTTTTTCCATGATTTCCATAATTTCTAGCGCCTCACCCACCAAATCAGGTTCGGCCAGTGATTTACCAATAGGTAGGCCTTTTGCCAACATAAAGGTATTGGCAATGCCACCGCCAACAATTAACTCGTCTACTTTGTCGGCAAGCGCCTTGAGAATAGTTAATTTAGATGACACCTTTGAGCCCGCCACAATAGCCACTAGCGGGCGTTTAGGGCTTGCTAGTGCGCGACTTAAGGCGTCTAACTCAGCCGCCATCAGTGGACCTGCACAAGCAATTGGGGCAAATTTCGCTACGCCATGGGTCGTTGCTTCAGCACGGTGAGCCGTACCAAAGGCGTCATTGACATAAACATCACATAGAGCGGCAATTTTCTTCGCCAACTCATCGTTATTTTTCTTCTCACCAACATTTAAACGGCAATTCTCTAATAAGACCAATTCACCAGGATTGACTTCAAACCCACCATCAACCCAATCACTAATTAAGGGTACTTTACGGTTTAAGAGTGCGGCAATACGATCGGCTACTGGCGCTAAGCTGTCTTCAGGTCTAAATTCACCCTCTGTTGGGCGGCCTAAGTGGGAGGTCACCATAACCGCTGCCCCAGCATCCAGGCACATTTGCACCGCAGGCATAGAGGCACGAATCCGAGTATCTTCAGTGATATTTCCCACATCATCTTGAGGCACATTTAGGTCGGCGCGAATAAGGACACGTTTTCCCTTTAAAAGGCCTGATTGGGCTAATTCACTTAAACGCTTAACTTTAAATAAGGATTCCGGCATAAGAGTAGGTAAAAAGGTGGTTTTATTGGGAATGCTCCATTCTAAATCGTCTGGCCCAACTAGCCCAAAGGACTTACCCTGCCTGCTCTACAATAAAGACTTAGTCGCATTTTGAGCATAGGTATTTCAGCCTAACAGCTTGATGCGCCTCGATTAACTCGATTTATCAGACACAAAGGGTAGAGAAAATGTCGATGTCCGACCGCGATGGCTTTATTTGGTCCGATG
>CAIYZI010000235.1 GCA_903930665.1 uncultured beta proteobacterium | reverse complement strand
GCCGAAGTTTGAGCCTGAGCAAGCTCATTTACCTCAATCATCAATAAGATTGCGATAAAGAAATAGAGGGCAAAATGAAAGTAATTACGCATCGGGCAAAAGGTCAAAATTTGACCCAACCAAATGCGGCCAAAAACATCTATGTTTTATAAGGAAAATGCATTTAGATTTTAGCATTTAAGGGGGAATTAGAGCTATAGTTTTACTATCTAAATCCATTTATTTTAAATAATTTAAGTGGGGAAATCTGCATCCAAGTGGGGCAATGCGAAAAAAATTCATAAACGCCCCAGCTTAACCTCTATTTTTACTTAAAATTTGAGCATTATTGAGGTAAAAATGATAACTATCGATATCCGCTAAGAGCCGCCAAAAACAAACTGTTTGAGGATGACTCAACCCCCCGCCAAAGCCCTACAACAAAGGATTTTTTCTCGGTGCCATACCCAAAAGAACAAACCCAATAGACGCAGTGTCAACCCTAATTTGCCAGCCGATCAGACAAAGCAAGCCTCATTTCACCCATATTTCCTTACAAATGAGACCTACAGACGGCCTTGGTTAGCATTTTTATAGCTCTAGACCCTTATTTTTGGGCATAAAACCCCATAATTAAGCATATTCGTCACATTTCTTTACTTAAATCCAGGCCCTAAAATCGAGAAAGCAATAATCGGCCACGATCATCGAATTAATTAGTGCGCTTTATTGGCTTGCCATCAAGCAAACCCCGTCTAGGAATTTTGCTTCCAATCACCTTAATCGCAATCGGGACATAGAGGGCATTCTTCACCACAGCGATAACTGTTTATTACTTTTTATGGCTTTTTATTTGCAGCGCCGCCCCATTAGGTATGAATGTGTATATTTCCTGGTTTATCAAGATGAGCCATCTCCTATATGAAATAAAGCCAGTCTCTAGCGACATGTTCCGACTAGCTTCAGCTATTGCCTTTTCTATGGGCGCCTTTGCGAGTCATGGCAGATTCGATGTTCAGCGCTGAGAACGGCAACCTGCTTATGCACGCCCTACTTGATGGTCTTGATCTTAGCTGACTAGGTCTATTACTAGCTTGGCCCTGGAATATGAAATACGAGACTAGATGATTGGATGGTGAACGCTTGGCCTTATTTTGATTTGGCCGTTACCTTACTTGTTTATTGCTACTGCTTAGGCGATATCAATCTCGTCACAACCCAAATGGTTAACACGGCCACCAAAGCCCCTGAAAGCAAATCAATCAAGTAATGCGATCCTTCTGTAGGGATAGAGATAAGCATTGCTGTGTTTAAAACCAATGCGAGCAAAAATGCGATGCGTGAAGTGCGTAGGGCATATGTGATCAGTATTGCCAATACAGCATGAAATGAAGGTATAGATATAAGTCCCTGGGTTTTGATTAAATCCACAGTCTTCAATGCGCCAGAACGCAATAATTCAAAATGAGCTAAAGATGATAAATCCACCCCGTCAGAGACTTCATAGTATTTCCAGCTACCAGCCGCAGGAAAAAATCCAGAAACTGCAATAGTAATTAAGGCTGAAATAACCAACATTAATACAAACTGATTCAACTCCACAAATCTGTTTGTAAAACCAAGAAATATAACGGTAAAGACCATTTGAAACAACAGGCTGTTATAGGAAATTTTTAGTACTAGACCCATTAGCGGGTGTAGTTGTAACCAGCCATAGAGTGAAATCCAGTCAAAATTCATCCATTTATCTATTCGATCAAGCTGATGATCCACAAGCGGGAAATTGGTGCTTACCACCAAATAACTCAAGACAGCAGCCGCATTGGTGAACAAAAGAATAGCGATTAGTGAAGTGCAAGCATTAAAAATTTTAGGGTCATATCGATATCGCTTAAAGATCAACAACAAAGCCGGCGCAGATATTCCCAAAAATACGATTCGCGCATGATTTATTTCAAAACTCCAATTACATAGCAGCATCCATATAGCATCAACGAGGCAAATTCCCAATCCAATAAGAATCGTCCAGAATATATAGGGTGAAGTGGCATTGCGAGAGTGAAATTTTAATAGCTGCATCGAGATCATTATTTGACTAAATGCCTTCTGGCGCGACGCATTAAAAAAACTATTGCCAGTAATAAAACAATAGGTCCCACTTGAATCGATGTATAAAACGATAAAAAAACCATAAGCATTGGAAGTGCCCACAACATCATCAATATTTGACGCTCGGACGGCATCCAGCCGTATTCAATTCCCTCATTTGCAATTAATGCAATTGGAAGGGCTAATAAAGTAAGGTCGTAGTCCATCATGTATGGGCTTGCAAGAATACTAGCTAAGACCAAGATGCTTTGACGGATTCGCCATGAGGAATAGGTACGCCATACTTTCCACACAGCCGATGCTACTAATATGGCGACAATAAAATGAGCGCTATATGCAAGGCTCAGAGGCGCCCCTGATAAGCGCATCAATGCAAAAACGGAGGGGGAGAAATTCCAGTGAAATGGGTAGGTCTCAAGAATGAGTCGTGCCATTCTTAAACTATTAAACCACCCTTCCCATGCATTAAATCCTAAGAAATAGACAGAGGCAGCAATAAAGATTAAACCCGAAACAAAGGCAATCAAAATCGTTGACCAAGCCCCTATCGCTAACAAGGCCACTGGAAACATCAAGGCCAAATGCGGCTTAATGCACAATGCTCCAATAAAAATTCCAGCAAGACGTGGGCTCTTAGGCAATAGCAATAGGGCCAACCCAAACAATGTGGTGATCAGGTATCCATTTTGCCCCAGTCTAAAATTACTCCAAACTGCTGGAAAAGCAATTAAAGCAAGCAACACTGAATTATTTGGTACAAACTTTTTTAAAACTGCTAAATACCCCACAAAAGAACCCATCAAATACAGTATGCAAGAATATGTCAGAGGTAAAAGCCCAAGAGGTGCAACTACCAATAAGTAGGTAGGAGGATATAACCAATAGAGGCGAACTGGAATAGTTGCCGGATCATACATACCCGTATTTACCATACGAATATAGGGATCCAAGCTCCAACAAATCTGGTTCAATATATTGGGGTCATAGGCATCCGCAGCCCGACCTGAAACCGCTAAGTAAGCTGCAGACCATAAGGCTCTGAAATCTATCAGCGTGTAATAGCCTTGTGGGCTTACAAAATTTGAACCAATGATTAACTTAACACTTAAAAAAAGAAATACGAAAATCACCCCCCAGCTATATACAAAAAGCCTAGAGCGATCTAGAAAATAAGTCCTTAAATTAGCGATCAATGGAATTTTTGGTGAACGAAAATAATTTTGAGCGCAGAACACCCATGCGATTTAAGCGGAACTCCATGGCTGTTAGCAACACACCAAGACCATATATCACGCTGCGGTGAAAATTAATAGAAGATGCTTCTTTGAAATATTTTGTAGGGCAAGAAATCTCGCCAATACGAAATCCTGCATATATTGCCTGAGCCAACATTTGATTGTCGAATAAGAAATCATTTGAACAAAGATTAATGGGAATGCTGTTTAGAACTTCTGCTTTCCATGCTCGATATCCAGTATGAAACTCTGACAATTTACTCCCAAGAAGAATGTTTTCAACTGCCGTTAGCACCCGATTGGAGATGTACTTATATAGTGGCATACCACCTTCTAAGGCGCCATTACCCAAAATTCTTGAACCCAGAGCAATATCGTAATGACCCGATCCAATCATCGCCACCATTGCAGATATCAATTTTGGGGAGTACTGATAGTCAGGATGGAGCATGACGATGATATCGCCGCCACGTTTAATCGCCTCGAAATAACAGGTTTTTTGATTGGCTCCATATCCAAGATTTTGAGTATGTTGAAATACAGAAATCCCCAATTCCCTAGCTAAAGCACTCGTCTCATCAGTACTAAAATCATCCACCAAAATCACCTCATCCACGATATGGCGAGGAATCTCAGAATAGGTCTGCCTTAAGGTCTTTGCCGCGTTATATGCGGGCATGATGACGATGACTTTTTTATTTTCGAACATTGCTTATTTCATGCGGCAGTTTCAGGTGAATACTCTCCTAATCCTACACCAATAAACCATCTTAAAATATGAATATCTCGGGGATGGCAAGCTTATCTAACTAAACCAATAGATTGGTGAGTTTCCCAAGAGGAGTAAGTAATCGGAAAATATTTTGATGAGTAGCTAAAACCATTAGGTGGAGAAAATTTCTAATTTCCAATTTTATTAAAAGATGAAATGCATAATAAAGAAGCAAAAGGTGTTCAAATGCACAAACCTGAAGTAGCATGGGTAGTAAAATCAGGAGAAAAGGCTTTTCATACTCCAATTGCATTAAGACCAACATCAGAGTCAATAATGTATCCTTGTTTTTCAAACATAACAAGGTCCACAGGGATCTTTTTTAAAGATTAATCAATGGGTTAATATCATAGGATGGGAATTTAATAAACCTACTCCTTTCATTAAGGTGAAATAATTCCTTTGGCAGGAAGGTCATACTGTCCAGACTTCCTTCGAAGAAAGTAATGATTAATGAAGTCTTGAAATTTAAAGGCAAACTTTTAAAGAACTTCTCGCAGTTGTGAT
>CAIYZI010000234.1 GCA_903930665.1 uncultured beta proteobacterium | reverse complement strand
CCCGCAGCTAAGTAAGTCATATGAAAATCTTGGGCTCAAGGAAGGCCTTATTAGTGAAAAGATTGTGGATTTCACTATGTCTAGTGCCTTGCCTATTGCTGGGCTTTTCTCATGGAGCAGTGGCCCAGCAAGCCATTCCCGCCTTAACGGCTAGGGTGATTGATCAAACTGGTACTCTTAGTGTCAGTGAGATTGCCGCTTTAGATCAAACCTTAAGTCAATTTGAGGCTCGAAAGGGTAGTCAGATCGTAGTATTGATTATTCCAACAACTGCTCCAGAATCCATTGAACAGTACGGTATTCGGCTTGGCGATCAATGGAAAATTGGTCGCAAGAAAGTCGATGACGGAGCGATTCTCATTGTTGCAAAAGACGATAGGGCGCTTCGTATTGAAGTGGGTTATGGTTTAGAGGGTGTATTAACCGATGTCACGAGCAAGCGCATCATTGATCAAATTATTGTGCCGCACTTTAAGCAGCAAGACTTTTATGGCGGCATCAGCGCTGGGGTCAATGCGGTAATGACCGTAATTGATGGTGAAGCCTTGCCCGCTCCAACATCTATACCAGCCAACGATTACCGTAGTCAGCCTGATATTGGCTCTTTCTTTCCAGTAATTTTGATTGTTGCATTAATTCTTGGCGGTATCTTAAGGTCTATGTTGGGTAGATTGCCAGGCTCATTAGTCACTGGGGGTTTTGTTGCTGTAATGGCTTGGTTTATTTTTGGGGCGATTTCCATGGCTCTGATAGCGGGAGTGCTTGCCTTGGTTGTTGCCTTAACGGGGATTGGCTTTGGTGGTCGCGGATTTGGTGGCTATAGCAGTGGTGGTGGCGGAGGTGGTGGATTTAGTGGGGGTGGCGGTGGCTTTGGTGGTGGTGGCTCATCGGGGAGATGGTAGACGTGGATATCAGTCGTTTAATAAAGCATTTGATTTCTCATAGTCGCAAGGTAGGCTCGCACTTCTCATCAAAAGATCTTGAAGTCATTACTAAGGCTATTTCACAAAGCGAAAGTCAGCACACTGGTCAAAATTGCTTTGCTGTAGAGGGCGCAATGGATATGTCTTCGCTCCTAAAGAATCAGAGCCCAAGAGACCGTGCCATCGAGGTTTTCTCGCGACTAAAGGTATGGGATACCGAGCACAATAATGGCGTATTAATTTATGTCTTGATCGCAGATCATGCTGTGGAAATCGTTTCCGATAGGGGAATCAATAAGAGGGTAGATCCGAGTGAATGGCAAGCGATTTGCCATGACATAGAATCCAAATTTGCCAAGGGGGGTTATCAGCAGGGTGTACTGAGCGGCATCGATAAGCTAACCCAAGTGTTGCATCAACACTTTCCAAGGACTCGTTCATCCACGAATGAAATTTCTGATATTCCTGTGATATTAGGCTAAATTAGGCGCAAAATAATTAGGTGTAATTGTTGGATAGATTACGTTTATAGAGGGGTCCATCATGGAAAAGCCATTTCACCGTTTTACAGAATTATTTGTTCAGCTGGGTTTGCCTTCCGAGTCCGAAAATATTCAAGTCTTTTTGGAAAAGCATAGGCCATTGCATGAGGCAATCCTCTTAGAGGATGCGCCATTCTGGTCAACTGCTCAGGCGACTTTACTACGGGAAGAGATCATCTTAGATGCGGATTGGGCGGAGATTGTAGATCAATTGAATAAAGATCTGCGTTAAGTATGTTGAGTAAGTCTTGCAGTTCCAGGAGCTCAGTTGCCACTATCAAGGGTAGCCACTAGCCTATGAAAAAGACCAATGGGCCAGAGACGCCAGCAACCAAATTTTTACGTGAACGAAAAATTGTTTTCTCCGACCATTTATATGAGTATGAAGAACATGGCGGCACCAAAACCTCCTCCCGAGAACTGGAAGTACCCGAGCATGCAGTGGTCAAAACTTTAGTAATGCAAGATGAGTTAGCCAAACCTCTCATCGTCTTAATGCATGGAGATTGTAAAGTCTCTACAAAGGAGCTAGCAAGGCAAATAGGCTGTAAAAAGATTGAGCCGTGTCAGCCCGATATTGCCCAAAAACATTCAGGCTATCTCGTTGGCGGTACTAGTCCGTTTGGCACCAAAAAGGTCATGCCTATTTATCTTGAGAAAAGCATACTAGATCTACCTATAATTTATATCAATGGCGGGCGACGCGGTTACTTGGTTGGCATAAAGCCATCTTGCCTGATCAATTCTCTTAGTCTAAAAACTGTAGAGGTTGCACTGGTGCAATAGGTATGGCAGGGTAATGAAAATTACTAAAGTAGCCAAATTGAGCTAATCATTACCTATAAAAGAGAAAAAATGAAAAAAAGATTAATGAATTTGCTGGTATTGTTATTTGCTCTATTGGCAATCATCTTGATGATTTACGGCGATAGTAATGGTGTAGGTTCACTTGTGTTTCTATTTTTAATTACTTGCGTATTTGGTGCAAACTATGTTTTATTTGGCGAGGCGACACTTTGGCATAGTGATGTTGATAACTGATCAATTGAATGGGTTTCATTGGAGTTAAGATATCGTTATGAATGCTAATACAATCCATCTCGAAATATTATTAAAAGAGTCTATATTTGGACTCTGCATTATGGGTGCCGTGGCGATTTTCAATATTTACAGCTTTGCCTGGATATCACTGACTTATGGTCGGGTATTACGTGAAGGTAGATATCATGGGAAGCATTATGAAATGTTCCGGTATGTGGCATTCATCTTGCTCCTGGTAATTGCTATGCTTGTGTCACTCTCAATATGGGTGTTGGCGTTGACTTCCTTTAATTTTGTATCTGATTGGGTCCCAGCACTCTTGTTTGCGGCAAGTTATTTCACCTCTGTGGGGAATTTCACAGTGGACTTTCCTATGGGCTGGCGTCTGATTCCATCGATCATCGCATTCTCTGGTCTTTTTGGATTTGCATGGGCAACCGCCTCTTCTATAGGAATGGCTCATAACCTATCCCTCCATTTGGAAAAGCATCAATAGGTCGGAATATTGATAATCTCCAAACTCTTTAAAACCCTAGTTAAAAAAACTAGGGTTTTTTATTTTTTAGGGCAATATCTCATGCTTTTTTCTTGCCAATATCCTAGATTGTCTAATTAAGATATCTGACTTAGATTTAGTGCCAATGACGGCTGTTTAGATGTTTAAAATCCCGTAATTTCTCATGCTAGACTCAAGCATATTTGATTGCTAAAAGCTGAGATGAAAAAGATAATTTCCCTGATTGTATTGTTTGGCGCTTTTACTTTAAATGCCCATGCTGTTATCGATAAGCCTATCGTACAAGTGGAAAATGGTCGCCTTCAAGGTGCCGTTGAATACAACATGCAAGCCTTCAAAAATATTCCTTATGCAGCTCCTCCGGTGGGGGATTTGAGATGGAGACCTCCGCAACCCGCTTTGTCTTGGACTGGCACACGTGATGCTAGTCAATTTGGAGATTCATGTCCTCAGCCTTTAATTAAGAATTTAAGTGCTGGTCTTGCTCTTCCTGGTAACGAGGACTGCCTCAAGCTTAATGTCTATGCGCCTTCGAATTACGGTAAGAAACTACCAGTTATGGTCTGGTTTCATGGAGGGGGTTTATTTGTCGATGGAGCTAAAGATCCACAGTTCACCCCAATCAATTTAGTGAAAAACGGGGTCATCGTGGTTACGGTGGATTATCGTTTGGGATCGCTAGGTTTCTTTGCGCCGAAAGAGTTAATAGAAGAAGCTAAGGCCAAGGGTGAGCCAGTTGGTAACTATGGCACTATGGATCAAATTGCCTCTCTTAAATGGGTCAAAAAGAATATTCAAGCATTTGGTGGTGATCCAGATAATGTCACCATATTTGGCCAGTCTGCTGGTGCACGAAGTGTGACTTGGTTGATGGTCTCCGATGCGGCCAAAGGCCTGTTCCATAAAGCGATTGCAGAGAGTGCTCAGCAAAGCCCACTTCGAGGAATGATCGATAAAAGGTTTGGATTAACGCCGGAGGTGGATGTAGACGCTAAATATATGGCCGCAATTGGTGCAAAATCCCTAGCTGAACTCAGAAAAATGCCAGTTCAAAAGTTGGTGTTAAATGGTGCGGCTTTTTACGCTGGAGAGTTTGGCGGTCCTTTTGTAGATGGTCAGATATTGAAAGGCGACCCAATTCCATTGTTCGCAGCTGGCAAACAGGCAAAAGTGCCTTTTATGATTGGCACGAATTCCTTTGATTCAGACTTTATGTTGCCAGGAGAGCCTTCATTAGAGGTATTTCTCAAACAGGTTCACGAAGATCCAAAAATTATTGATCAGTTGTACGCTGACGTTCAAGACAAATGTATTTTGAATTCCTTTGTCATACAAGATTTGATGTATCGAGCTAGTACAAAACTGCTGGCCAATAGTATGAATGGGGTAGCTCCAGGCTATGCTTATTATTTCGATTATTTAACTAAGAATATTCGACCCGCTTTTCCTGGGGCACCACATACTTTTGAAATTACCTATGTTTTCGGAAGTTTGGGTTTAATGCCTCAAGCCCCAAAGTATGTTGAGTCAGGCGTGGATCAATGCGCCAGAATTGAAAAAGATATCGCCAAGTTTAAACAAGAGCATGTCTGGCCAAAAGATTGGTATCCCATTGTGGATAAAAATAGTCCACAAGATCAAGCAATGACTGAAAAGATGTCTGCGAGTTGGGCAGCATTTGCAAAGACTGGAAACCCAAATGTAACGGGTCAAGCGAACTGGCCTATTTACAACCTAAACGCGGATGTTATGAGAAATTTTTCTTATGGGGATGAAACGATTACAGGCTTGCTTAAAGATCGTGTCGCTTATCAAGCGCTTCATCTAAGGGAAATCTATGTTCTTGAGGATTTGAAAGATAAGTTTTGACTGTGAATTCAACAACAAGCCCTTGCATCTACTGCCGCAAAGTTTTATGGAATAGCCAAATTGAATAGTTTACGAATAAGCAAAGTCATTGTTTGTCTATCTTTATCTATTTTTGCTTTAATGGTGGGCTTTAATAACTTAGTGGATTACGGCAGTAATTACAGCTTTGTTCAGCACACGCTTTCTATGGATACGGTATTTGCTGGGAATACTTTGAAATCGAGAGCCATTCTTAATCCCTTGGTTTGGAATGTTGCTTATGGCCTAATCATCTTTGCAGAATTGCTCACCGGTGTTTTATTAATGGTTGGCACGATTTGTCTGATGAAAAATCTCAATAATTCAATTAAATTCATTCACGCAAAGAACTGGATTTATCTTGGTTGTTCGGTTGGCATTTTTCTATGGTTTTTCGGATTTATCGTTATCGGCGGGGAATGGTTCTGCATGTGGCAATCTGAGCAATGGAATGGCATAGAGGCAGCCTTTCGTTTTGTTGTTCTGATAATGTTGACTATCACCATTACTGCCATTCCTGAATCCAGCAAGGAAAAACCGTAATTAGCAGTACTTTTGAATGAATACGATTTAAGCTACCTAACAATTGGGGCCTTATTTAACCTCATAGACAGGTGAAAAGCCCCCTCCTAAAGTTCTTAGGTTGGTAGTTTGCCCTTGGTAGGTCCGAGTAGCGCAGAGCAGAGATATTCCCTCAAACGCATAGTCTCTAATATCTACTTTGAGATCTACGTCAACGCCATCGACAACAACGGTTCTTCTGCTAGGAGGAATGACTTGTTGGGCAACATAGCTATTACCTTTGATCTCACTCCAAACACTTTTCGTCATTTTGTCGCCTCGATAGACGGCGCGACTGCCAAAACCTTGGGTGGGTTTAAAAAAATACTGCCTACGGTTTTCCCATAGAGCATCTTCATTCTGAGGGCTAACTTCAACAGTTTTAGGTATGTGCTCCAGTAAGATGGATCTAGTTTGGGCATCAACACCCAGGCCCATGAGCTGTTCGTCATTACTCAGAATGCAAAGATTCTGCTTATTGGCAAATACAGCATGCTGAAAGGGATTGGGCGTAATTGCCGCTAAGTCCTGAAGATAGACCTCACGCAGAGTTTTACAGGAGGGGGATTCAAAATAAAAGTCAGTGGTACGGTTATAAATTAAATCGATTGTCGTATCTTCAATAGAAACCTTGCCGTCGATGATTTTGAGTTCATCTGGCCCAGCAATAATCGCGTGTATGCCTTTGCTTTTAAAAAGAGCCTTAAAGAGCAGAAACTCCGGATACAAAAACTGTTCTGCCGGACTTTCATCAACAATTGCAATTGTCTTCAGAATGGCATTTTGATCATTTTTAAAACTTCGCCACTCTTTGGTAAACATGTCTATAAATTTTTCGTAGATTTCGTAAGGAACATTTCTTTGGGCTAAATTTTCTATGGCTGGAACGCAGCAATTTTTCGAGGCGCCAATTTCAAGGGCGCAGATCATGGCGCCACCTGCATTGGTATTGATCTCGATTAGTTGTGGACCATTTCCCCCAAGGTGAAAATCAAAGCCGTAAAACACGCCACTAGTACGCTGTTGGTGACGGGCAATAGTAGGGGCGTAATGGAGAACAGTTTCTTGAAACTTAGGCATTGCGCAGACCGTGAATAAGGCTTTAACAAGTTG
>CAIYZI010000233.1 GCA_903930665.1 uncultured beta proteobacterium | reverse complement strand
GGGTGCGGTAGTAGTGATTTGTGAGCCAATATGGCAATCAATTCCAACAACATCAATTTGAGAAAGCAAGGCGGCTTCCCGATAGGTCTTGAGGACCTCGTGATAGGCGATACCAAACTTATTGCCTTTTAACCCTGTAGAAATATAAGGGTGGGTTTGTGCATCCACATCAGGATTGACGCGTAATGAGATGGGGGCGCGACAATTGAGTTCTGTAGCGACTCGATTGATTTTATGAAGCTCGGCGATAGATTCCACATTGATGCATTTAACACCCGCTTTTAAGGCTTGGGCAATTTCAGCGCCAGACTTACCTACACCTGCAAATACCAAGCTTTTGGGATCGGCTCCAATCTTTAATGCGCGCGCTAACTCGCCTCCGCTTACCAGATCAAAACCAGCGCCTAACTTCTTAAAGCAATCAATGACGGCTAGATTGCTATTTGCTTTCATAGCGTAATGAACCCGTGCGCGACGATTGCCTTTGGCATCAACACAGGCTTTGTCATACGCTTGATAAGCCTCTGTTAAAGCTCTTTTACTGTAGACGTAAAGAGGTGTTCCAAATTCCTTTGCCAAATCTGCCAAGGAAATCTCTTCGGCATACCAACTGCCATTACGCTCTGTAAAGCCAGATAACTTAGGAAGTGGTGTTTGGATATTTGTCATTGCTTTACAGAAGAAGGGGTATTAGCAGCAGGGGTGCTCACCGCTGGGCTTTGTGGAGGATATAGCTTGCCTTGAGGCTCGGGTTCTGTTGGTGCTGGAGGAACTGGCGGTACATTAGGCATATACAGTGGACCTCTTACCCCGCAACCTACAAGGGATATTAGACAACTAAAACCAAGGGTTCTTATAAGAATCGCTATCATGAATGTCTCTAAAACGAATGATTGAATATAGCATGCAGGACTCTAATATGAAGCCAAATGGTTCAGACGTAGAAACCATAAATGACAAGCAGTTTTATCAATTGGGGGCTAATGTATTGCACTCAATTGAAGTCGCTCTAGAGGCTGCCGATGATGAATTAGATCTAGATTTGGATTTAGAGAGACAGGGTGGAAATGTTATTAACATCCGCTTTAAAGACCGCAGCGTGATCGTTGTGAACACGCAAGCTCCTTTGCACGAAATTTGGGTAGCAGCCAAGTCTGGTGGTTACCACTATCGTTGGGCTGGAACTACTGCTCACCCCTTATGGCTTGACACCAAAACGGGACGTGAATTATTAAGCGACCTATCTGAGTTTGCTAGCGCCCAAGCTGGGCAAGCAGTCAAAATCCAATTAATGAATCTATAGCCTGCTTTAAAAATTAAGCGGCACCCGTTGCTACTAAGGTTTCTAGGACTTGCGCATCGGGTACGCTCTTAATTTGCGCTTTACCCATTTTTTCCAAGACGACGTAACGAATTTGGCCCCCTTCGGTTTTCTTATCCACCTGCATGAGCTCCATATAACGTTTGGCGCCAAATTTAGGTGGTTGGATGGGTAAATTCATAGCGTGAATAATTTTGCTCAAACGCTCAAATTCGGACTTGCTAATTTGACCTAAGCGATGAGATAGTTCTGCGCCCATCACCATGCCACAACCAACAGCTTCACCATGGAGCCATTCTCCATAGCCCATACCCGCTTCTATGGCATGACCAAAAGTATGTCCAAAGTTCAAGGTGGCTCGTACTCCGCCCTCTCTTTCGTCTGCAGAAACTACGGCCGATTTAATTTCACAAGATCTTAATACGGCATGAGCCATTGCATTTGTGTCACAAGCTAAAAGTGCTGAGGTATTTGCTTCAATCCAGTTGAGAAACTCTGCATCAGCAATAGCGCCATGCTTAATGACTTCCGCTAGCCCAGCAGAAAGTTCACGGGCTGGCAGCGTCTTTAAGGTATTGAGGTCTGCAATGACTGCTGCTGGCTGATGAAAGGCGCCAATCATATTTTTCCCCAAGGGATGATTAATGCCAGTTTTTCCGCCAACAGAAGAATCTACCTGCGCCAGTAAGGTTGTGGGAACCTGAATAAAGCGTATCCCGCGCATAAAGCTGGCTGCGGCAAATCCAGTCATATCCCCAATCACTCCGCCACCAAGGGCGATTAACATGGTCTGACGGTCGGCGCCATGTTTTAACAAATCATCAAAAATTAGCTGAAGGTTTTTCCAGTCTTTATATACCTCGCCATCAGGCAGGACAATTCTTCTAACGGGTTTGCCGAGCTTTTCCAGTGTTTTGGTAAGGCGATCCGCATAAAGGGGTGCCACCGTAGTATTCGTAACAATATAAAGAGATGTTGCCTTCTCACAAGCGCGAAAGAGTTCTGGCTGATCAATTAAATTGGTACCAATGTGGATGGGGTAACTGCGATTTCCCAAATCAACTTCAAGTGTTTTCATGATGAGTCAGGTAGAGAGTTCAAGTTGCATTATTAAAGTGTTCACCAATTGGTTAACACTAGGCTTCCCAGTTTCGATCACATGGTCAGCAATCTCTCGATAAAGGGGGTCGCGAATGCTGTAGAGATTTTCTAAAATTTTTCTAGCATTGCCATTTTTAAGAAGAGGGCGACCTTCGCCACCTTTCGTACGGTGAAACAATTCCATGGGATTGGCATGGAGATAAATTACGGTTCCTCTTTCGCTGAGGACTTTGCGATTTTCGGGAAGAAGTACCGCACCTCCCCCAGTTGCCAAAATAATCTCGTCTTCTGAGGCAATCTCTTTAATCGCCAGCGCTTCACGCTTGCGAAAACCCTCTTCACCTTCCATTTCAAAAATGATGGGGATTTTGACTCCACAGCGATCTTCGATGACATGGTCGGCATCCAGAAAACGGCGCCCCATTTTTTTTGCCAGCAATTTACCGACGGTCGACTTTCCGGCGCCCATAAGGCCGATCAGAAAGATATTGTTGGAAGAAGAGTTCACTCTCTGATTTTATTAGGGTTTATCTAAGACGGTAGGAGTTAAGAAGACTAATAACTCAGTTTTATCTTGTAATTTGGATTTATGGCGAAATAAATAGCCAATTAAAGGGATATCTCCCAGCAAAGGTATTTTTACCTCATCTTCACGCTCAGTTGCTTGAAAGATGCCGCCAATAATGGCGGTACCTCCATTTTCTACCGTTACTTCAGAGTTGAGACTTTTGGTGTCGATGGCGTAACCCTGCTCAGTTTTCATCCCTACTGTATCTTTATTAATCCCGACCAGCATGGAAATTTTTCCGTCAGGATGAATTTTTGGCAATACCTCTAGACGTAGATTGGCTTTTCTAAATTGCAGCCTGCTGCCACTTTTAGAGCTGGTTTGATAGGGTAGCTCTGTTCCCTGTTCAATGGTTGCCTTCACTTGGTCACCAGTCATGATCCGTGGGTTAGAAAGTATCTTCCCTTGACCATCTGATTCCAAGGCAGAAAGCTCCACTTGTAACAATTTGGTCGCATTCTTAGAGACTAGCGTGGCAGCAAGCGCCGCTGGGTTGAATCCGTTGAGTCCCCCGCCTTCCAAATTCAGGTCTCCAGAGATTTTTTGGCCGCCGTTACTACGGTTTGCCTGGTAACCCAGCTTCACCCCTAGTTCTCGGGCAAAGCGTTGGTCGGCCTCAACAATTTTGGCTTCTATGAGGATTTGTTGAGGACTATTGATGTGATCCCCACCAAATGGGAGGGCGGCATCTTCCCTGCGAAATTTTTGAAAAGCCTGGATTTCTGCATGAGGCCCAATCCAGTAAATATCCCCATTTCGAACCAGCCGCAAACCTCGACTAGCGAGGATCGAGTGCAGGGCGGTTTGCCAGGGCGTATTGTTCAGGTCGATTGAAATCTGACCTTTGATAGATTCACTAAGAAGAAAGTTGGTATTTCCCATTTTGAAGTGACCCCCAAAAGTTGGACAACATGTCTAACTAAGGGGGTTTTGTTTTATGAGCAAGCACAGTACGCATTTCAAGCTTCAAGTAGTTCAGGATTATCTGCAGTTTGGCGGTC
>CAIYZI010000232.1 GCA_903930665.1 uncultured beta proteobacterium | reverse complement strand
AATTGCTGCTTGTAATGGTGGCCACTGATGATCCGGCAATAGCTTTGCCATTAAATCTGCAGGCAAGAACTCGGCAAGACCTTCTTTTAGGCTCGCATCAGACAAGGCAACATTCACGGCCTTACGGATGATTGCTTGAGATATACCTGCGCTTGCTGGATAAACTGGGGTCAAGCTGGTTGCCAATGGGGAATCTGGGGTTACCGCACGAACTGTTGGATGAACTATCTCAGGACCTTGATAACCCTCCCTAATTTCCCCACGCACTCTGATATGAGTTCCTACCGCCATCTGCTTTTGCTGACTTGGGTAGAAATTTAGAAAGCGTAACTGCAAACTGGCAGTGTCATCCTCGATCGTGACGAGCAACTGCCGTCTTGGCCTAAATAAGACCTGGATATTAGAAACCACACCCTGTGTCTGGGTAGAGCTAAATCTGCCGTGAACCAGCGCTTCCTCAATGGAATAAAGCTCAGTCTCGTCCTCATAGCGTGAAGGTAGGTGCAAAGCTAGCGCCATAGGGGTGTCTAAACCCATTTTTTGGAGCATAGTTGGTTTTTTAGTTGGCGTTTTCTTAGTGGTCATGGTTAGAATCCAAGCTCTGATGGTAACGCTATGAAACTTTCTGACTTCAATTACAACCTCCCGCCCAATCTAATTGCCCAACACCCTTTGGCGAATAGGACCGATAGCCGCCTCCTCGAGGTCAGGACTTCAGGGGTTAACCCTGTACGGCTATTAGACAGGCAATTTATAGAAATTCTTGACCTTATTAGGCCAGGGGATTTATTAGTTTTAAATGACACCAAAGTCATCCCAGCCCGTTTACATGGGAAAAAAGAAACGGGAGGCAATGTTGAGCTCTTAATTGAACGAATTAGCGGGGATAAGCAGGCATGGGTACAAATCCGGGCTTCCAAGGTGCCAAAAACTGGCTCTATCGTTCATATCCACAACAAGGAGGGGGAAACCTTTCCTGTAGAGATGATTGGGTATGACGGACGCTTTTATGAAGTGCGCTTTCCAGAGAATGTTTTCGAACTGTTAGAGCGGTTTGGAGAGCTACCGCTACCCCCTTACATTGAACATTTACCTGATCACGATGATGCGCAGCGCTATCAGACAGTAATTGCCAAAAACCCTGGTGCAGTAGCTGCTCCAACAGCTGGCTTGCATTTTGATGAAGCGATCTTGGCGAAAATTCAAGAAATGGGTGTTCGGCAAGCTAGCGTGACATTACATGTTGGCGCCGGTACCTTTACCCCGGTCCGAGAAGAAGATCTGAGCAAGCATCGGATGCATCACGAATGGTTTTCTGTACCAAAAGCAACAATTGCCGCAATTGAGCAAACTCATCGCTCCGGTGGGCGAGTCATCGCAGTGGGCACAACTAGCCTACGCGCCCTAGAAAGCCAGGCTCTTAGCAAAACCAGCAGCGGTGAAACCAATTTATTCATCACACCCGGTTTTGAATTTAAAACAGTAGATTGTTTATTGACCAATTTTCATCTGCCAAAATCAACCCTATTAATGTTGGTAAGCGCCTTTGCTGGTATGGAAAATATCCAAGCCGCCTATCAACATGCCATTCATCAGGAATACCGCTTCTTTAGTTATGGAGATGCGATGTTCCTCTGTCGACTCGAGAATACAAAGCTATGACCAAACCCGTACATTTCAATATTTTGGCGCGTGATTCGCAAAGTCCAGCCCGGCTTGGTCAATTGGATCTCCCACACGGTAGCGTACAAACACCGATCTTCATGCCGGTTGGCACCTATGGCACCGTTAAAGCGGTCACACCGCGTGATCTTCATGAAGTCAAAGCCCAAATTATTCTGGGAAATACATTTCACTTATGGTTACGCCCAGGCTTGGATGTAGTGAAAAAACATGGTGGCCTGCATCGCTTCATGGGCTGGGATAAGCCCATCCTGACAGATTCCGGTGGTTTTCAGGTTTTTAGCTTGGGCGCTTTAAGAAAAATTTCTGAAGAAGGGGTAACTTTTGCCTCCCCTATTAATGGTGATAAATTATTTATGTCTCCAGAGGTTTCCATGGAGATTCAGGCGGTTCTCAATAGCGATATCGCCATGCAATTTGACGAATGCACTCCCTATGAGGTCAAAGGGCAGGCAACTTCCGAGAAAACAGCACGTCAGTCACTTGAAATGTCTTTACGCTGGGGTGACCGCTCCCTAAAACGTTTTAGGGAGCTTGAAACCGGTAATGGGCTCTTTGGAATCATTCAAGGCGGCATGTTTGAGAATTTACGTGAATTCTCACTAGATGCCGTGAGTCAACAAGGATTTGATGGGATTGCCATTGGCGGACTATCGGTTGGTGAACCTAAGCCTGAATTCGAGCGCATTTTGAATTTCACTGCCCCGAAACTCCCTGAACATATGCCTCACTACCTCATGGGCGTAGGCACGCCTGAGGACCTAATTTTGGGGGTCAGCCTGGGAATAGATATGTTTGACTGTGTCATGCCAACCCGAAATGCTCGAAATGGCTGGTTGTTTACCCGTTTTGGAGATCTCAAGCTGCGTAATTCTGGGTATAAGGACGACGATCGCCCTGTGGATCCTACCTGCGCCTGCTATACCTGCCAAAATTTCACCAGATCCTATTTAAACCACCTCCAAAAAGCCAATGAGATTTTGGGCTCACAGCTCAATACCATCCATAATTTGGCCTACTACCTTCAGTTAATGGCAGAAGTTAGAGAAGCTCTGAGCAAAGACCGTTTTAGCGCTTATCGCGAAGAATTTCGCAGTAATCGGCAACGTGGCGTAGAGCCTGGCCAGGATTAATAGCTCTATGGGGCTATATAAACCCCCCAAATCACCTCCCAAGCCTCACACAGTTTAGAATTGCGGGTTTACGGCTTTGCTTTAAAAGCCTAAAACTCAAGCAGTTTCCAATTGGTAATTAACGGAGGTTTTGTATGTGGATTAGTAATGCTTTTGCCCAGGCTACAGCTGCGGGCGCAGATTCATCAAATAGCTTGATGAGCTTCCTTCCCCTGATTTTGATGTTTGCAGTTCTGTACTTCATCATGATCCGCCCACAAATGAGACGTCAAAAAGAAACCAAAGCCATGATTGAAGCATTGGCTGTTGGCGACGAAGTAGTCAGTGTTGGTGGCATCGTTGGCAAAGTCACTGCATTAAAAGATCAGTTCCTGACTGTTGAAATCGCAGCTGGTGTTCAAGTGCAGATGCAAAAAGGCGCTATCACCACCGTATTGCCTAAAGGCACATTAAAGTCTGCATAAAAGTCTCTCAATATGAACCGCTACCCACTCTGGAAATATTTAGTCATCGCCGTTGCCTTGCTGATCGGGGGACTTTATTCATTACCCAATTTCTACGGTGAGGCACCTGCGGTTCAAGTCTCGTCCGCCAAACCAACCATTAAGGTTGATTTGGCGACACAATCTCGGGTTGAAAAGATTCTGAGTGATGCGAATATCAGCATCACGGGCATCTTCTTTGAATCTGCTGGTCATGTAGGCTCTATCAAAATTCGCTTTAACAACACCGATATTCAGCTTCGCGCTCGCGACCTATTACAACAGCAATTAAATGTAGATCAGAATGATCCAAATTACACGGTTGCACTAAACCTCCTCTCCAATACACCAAGCTGGTTAAATGCAATAAATGCTTTACCAATGCCTCTTGGTTTGGACTTGCGTGGCGGCGTCTATTTCCTATTGCAAGTCGACATGAAGGGCGCAGTTCAAAAGAAAATTACCTCATTAGCAGGTGACATTCGAAGTCAACTGCGTGATAAATCGATTCGCCATCAAGGCATTGATCGCAATTCAGATTCCATTAGCATCAATTTTGGAAGCGCCGAAGAGGCTGATCAAGCTCGCTCGCTCTTGAATACCAGCCAACCTCAGTTAATTTGGGAAATTAAATCTACTGGTGGTACGGCAAAGCTACTGGGTGAATTTAAACCGAGCTCATTAAAAGAAATTCAAGATAACGCCGTTAAGCAAAATATCATTACCCTAAATAAACGTGTAAATGAATTGGCAGTTAAAGAGCCCGTCATTCAACAACAAGGTGCGGAGCGCATCGTGGTTCAGCTCCCTGGCGTACAAGATACAGCTCGTGCTAAAGATATTATTGGCCGCACAGCCACCCTCGAGTCCCGCTTAGCAGATCCAATGATGTCCACCATTGCTCTTGGAGAAACCCCTCCTCCTGGTATGGATGTTTTCCGCTTTGGTGAAAATCGCCAAGGTGTTTTCAAAAAATCTGTGATTTTTAGTGGCGATAGCATTACCGATGCAAGCGCAGGCTTTGATCAAAACCAACGTCCTGCAGTGAATATTTCACTTGACGCTACTGGTGGTCGCGTTATGCAAGAGGTTACCCGTGAGAACATTGGTAAACCTATGGGAATGATTCTGTTTGAAAAAGGCAAAGGTGAGGTACTCACTATTGCAACTATTCAAGGTGAGTTTGGATCGAAATTTCAGATTACAGGCCAACCAACAACAGAGAGTGCCAATGATTTAGCGCTGCTATTACGCGCAGGTTCATTAGCAGCCCCGATGGAAATCATTGAAGAGCGTACGATTGGACCGAGCTTAGGCGCTGAAAATATTGAAAAGGGATTTAAATCTCTTTTGATTGGATTTACAGCAATTTCTATTTTCATGGTGGCTTACTACCTTTTATTCGGTACATTCTCCGTAGTTGCTTTAGCAGTCAATTTATTGCTCCTGATTTCTGTCCTCTCAATGCTGCAAGCAACCCTCACCCTTCCGGGCATTGCTGCGATGGCTTTAGCTCTAGGTATGGCCATTGACTCAAACGTATTAATTAATGAACGTATCCGCGAAGAACTCAGAAACGGTGCGGCGCCTCATACGGCTATTGCTGTTGGCTTTGAAAAGGCTTGGGCAACCATTCTGGATTCCAACGTCACAACATTAATCGCTGGCCTAGCATTATTGGCATTTGGCTCTGGCCCTATTAAAGGCTTTGCGGTAGTCCACTGCCTGGGTATTTTGACATCGATGTTCTCCGCCGTCTTCTTCTCACGTGGTCTTGTCAATCTTTGGTATGGCAGACACAAGAAGATTCATAAACTCGCTATTGGCCAAGTTTGGCGTCCAGGGGAGAAATAAGTCATGGAATTTTTCCGAATCAAAAAAGATATCCCATTTATGCGCCATGCTTTGGTGCTCAATGCGATTTCCTTCATCACCTTCTTAGCAGCTGTTTTCTTTCTCTGGCACAACGGCCTGCACCTGTCCATCGAATTTACTGGTGGAACTGTGATGGAAGTAAGTTATCCACAAACCGCACCACTGGACTCAATTAGAGCCAATGTCGAGAAGTTGGGTTATGCGGATACTCAAATTCAGAACTTTGGTAGCTCTCGCGATGTCATGATTCGCCTTCCCCTGCAAAAAGACGCAGAGGGCAAGTTGATTTCTTCGGCAGATCAAAGTGCTGCTGTGATGAATGCACTGGACCCAAGCTCTTCTGGAGTCAAATTACAACGCGTTGAATTCGTAGGACCACAAGTTGGTCAAGAGCTTGCTCTCGATGGTTTAAAAGCCTTAATCTTCGTGATCATTGGCATCGTGATTTACTTGTCTTTCCGCTTCGAATGGAAGTTTGCTTTAGCGGGCATCATTGCAAACTTGCATGATGTGGTAATTATCTTGGGCTTCTTCGCCTTCTTCCAATGGGAATTTTCTTTATCCGTACTTGCGGCGGTGCTTGCGGTACTAGGTTACTCAGTAAACGAATCCGTAGTGATCTTTGACCGTATTCGCGAGAACTTTCGCAAATACCGCAAGATGAATACGCGTGAGATTATTGATAACGCCATCACCAGTACAATCAGCCGAACAGTTATCACCCACGGCAGTACAGAAATGATGGTTCTAGCAATGCTTGTATTTGGCGGACCCACTCTTTTCTACTTTGCCTTAGCACTGACTATCGGCATCTTATTTGGTATTTACTCTTCTGTATTCGTTGCCGCCTCATTAGTGATGTGGCTAGGTGTTACGCGTGAAGACTTAGTCAAGGGTGATAAAAAACCTGATGATAACTTACGTAATGATGACCCCAACTTTGGGGCAAAAGTTTAGTCTAAGAGGGAATTTTTAGACTATCACTTGCCGATCAAGAGCGGCTAATATCCTTTTAGTCGCTCCTTGATGCTCGATTGAGTAGGTCTTTGCAGCAGTCGCCATCCTTTCCAGTTCCACTGGATTTAATAGCAAAGACTTCAGAGCTTCCATTAAAGCAATTGACCCGCCCAAGAGTAAATCACCCTTGATGCGTTTTGCAGCGCCAACTTCTATAGCGTCCAGAGCCGCCTGTTGAAAATTATAGGTATGCTCACCTAGCAAAACAGGGCAACCTACCGCGCAGGCTTCAATCAGATTTTGACCACCGAACGGCAATAAACTACCGCCCATCACTACAAGATCAGAAGCGCTGTAATACATTGGCATCTCGCCCATAGAATCACCTAAAAGCACCTCAAGAGCAGTCATATCAGCCTCAGTCATGTCTCCAAGCATTGCAGGCCACTCACTACGGCGGCGGAACTTGAACCCAGAACCACTAATTTGATCCGCGACCTCAGAGAAGCGCTCTGGATGTCGCGGCACCAAACATAACAATGGCGGCACTTCAAATGCATGACTTAAGAGTAAATCTTTCCACGCTTTTAAAATGATGACTTCTTCGCCATCGCGCGTGCTAGCGGCACAAACCATCAGCCGTTTTTCAGCATGAATTGCTTGCTTTAAAACTTTACCTTGCCGGATCAGACCTTCATCAAGCGGAACATCAAATTTAAGATTGCCCACAATTTCTACATTGCTTACGCCAAGACCGCGGTAACGCTGCGCATCAAATTCTGTTTGAGCCAAAATGCCAGAAAATGCCTGAAACAACGCACGACCCGCTTTACCAAATCGATTGACCCGGCGAGCACTTCTCTCGGATAGGCGGGCATTAACCAAGAACAGAGACAATCCAATTTGCGCGCAATAAAAAACAATCGTGGGCCAGGCTTCTGTCTCCATAAATAAACCCATCTTAGGTTTGAAAGTTCGAACAAAACGACTCACTGACCAACAAAGATCGTAAGGTAAATAGACTTGCTGAATTTGACCAGAAGCGATTGCATTGGCAAATAAGGTCGCACCTGTGCGACGGCCATTAAGCGTCATATGCGTTAATACAATAAATTCACCACGCGCAAGATAAGCCTCGATCAAAGGCTGGGCGGCCCGCGTTTCACCTACAGATACCGCATGAATCCAAATTGCACCCTGCTGAATGGGCTTGCTATAACCAAAGCCCAAACGCTCAGGAAGATAGCTTAAGTAATCAATGGAATGTCGTGCACGCCACGTTAAGCGAATGAATGCCAAGGGCAATAATAAGTGCCACAACAACTGATAAACAGCAAACCAGATCCGGGGACGCGCCCCGTATTCTGAATGGTGATTCAAACTCACTTTTTAAGACGTTCGGTTAACTCAACGGCCTTACCTAAATAAGACGATGGAGTCATCTCAAGCAAGCGCGCTTTTGCATCTTCTGGAATATTTAAACCACGAATGAAAGTTTGTAAATCTGCTTGATTAATACCTTTACCGCGTGTGAGCTCCTTGAGTTGCTCGTACGGGTTCTCAATACCAAAACGACGCATTACCGTTTGCACCGGTTCTGCCAATACTTCCCAGCATTGATCTAAATCCTCTGCAATAGCAGCATGATTTACCTCTAACTTGCCCAGTCCGCGTAATGCACTGTCGTAAGCTAAAACACTGTGGCCGAATGCTGGGCCAAGATTACGCAATACTGTGGAATCGGTAAGATCCCGCTGCCAACGAGAGACAGGCAACTTCTCAGCTAAATGACGCAATAAGGCATTAGCTATACCCAAATTCCCTTCGGAGTTTTCAAAGTCAATCGGATTGACCTTGTGCGGCATAGTTGAAGAACCAATTTCGCCAGCTTTGGTACGTTGCTTAAAGTAACCAATTGAAATGTAGGCCCAAAAATCACGGTCCATATCTAATAAGATCGTATTCGCACGAGCAATGGCATCGAACAATTCAGCCATACCGTCATGCGGCTCTATTTGGATCGTATAGGGATTAAAAGTCAGGCCTAAGCGCTTTTCAACAACCGTCTTTGAAAAATTTTCCCAATCAAACTCAGGGTAAGCAGAGATATGAGCGTTGTAATTACCAACAGCACCATTCATTTTTCCAAACAAAGGTACAGCGGCAATCATAGCGATAGCACGCTCTAAACGTTTGGCAATGTTCGCCATTTCTTTACCCAAAGTACTTGGGGATGCTGGCTGTCCATGAGTGCGTGAAAGCAATGGTACTTTGGCATTTTCAATAGCTAAATCACTTAAAACTGTAAGAATCTTGTTCAATTGCGGCAATAGGACTTCATCACGAGCACCGCGCAACATTAAGCCATGAGAAGTATTGTTAATGTCCTCTGAAGTACAAGCAAAGTGAATAAATTCGCTTGCCTTTAACAAGTCTGGGCGACCAGATACTTTTTCTTTTAAGAAATACTCAACGGCCTTCACGTCATGATTGGTAACAGCCTCAATGTCTTTAATGCGCTGAGCATCTTCATCAGAAAAATTCTCAGGCAAAGAAAGAAGGAATTGCTGATCGGCGGTACTAATTTTTGGCACATCAGGCAGTCCAGCGTCAGATAGCGCTAATAGCCAATGAATTTCCACAAAAATGCGTTGACGCATAAAGGCCGCTTCAGACAACCAGGGTCTAAGAGCATCAAGTTTTCCGGCATAGCGGCCATCTAGAGGGGAAAGTGCATTAAGAGTAGAAAGCGGCTGACTCACGGATAGTGCCTTTATATTGATTGGTTCGATAAAACCTGATTTTAATGTGTTCTTTGGCTCAACTCTTTTCTTGTTGGATAGCTATACTTAGTCCTATGAAACTTATCGGATCCCTTACTAGCCCCTACGTACGTAAAGTACGCATTGTT
>CAIYZI010000231.1 GCA_903930665.1 uncultured beta proteobacterium | reverse complement strand
ATATTCCGTTAAAAAATAAATATTAGCTTTGGAATTGTAAGACCCTCAATGCTTCATACCTTTACCAACATCGCACCTAAAAGAGCTTCCCTTTTGAAAATTCAAATTGCTCAATTAGCCTTGGTGACATTCTTTGCCTTCTCTTTTGAGGTGCAGGCAAACCCCACCGAATTTGATGTCGAAAACGCCCATGTCATTGTCATAAAGGCCGATACAATTTGGATTCCGGATCAGGCACAATCAAATACCTCTTTAATGTACATTGCGCAAAAACAGAAATTGAAGTGCCTTTCTTTGCGCTCTGTCGGACGTTTTTCAGTGCCCGACCAATTGCTTGATGATGTTAAAAATTCGCTTGGCAAAGAAGGCATCAAAGAATGTTCATTTCTTGGGGTCAAAATTCCACGCTTTCTACAAAAATTCAAATCATACGATCCAAGTGAGATTGCCACTCAGCTTAAGAATAATTCAGTTCAATTCAAAGCACTTGTAATTGAACAAGGCAACCCAGCAGAACTGCCTTTGAAGTATGAATCCAAAGATGACTCCAACATTGGCGGGGTCATCGCTGGGGTCGCCAGTGCGGTCGGTGAAATCGCATTAGCAAAGTCGCTTGGATCATCAACGCTCGGCGCGACTAGCGGGGTTATTGGCAGTGGATCGCCAATGAATATTGCAAACAAAGAAATTACAGATAAATTAGATGTAGCAAGCCTTAGGTTGGTAGGTCTGTATCCGATCGATTTTAATTTTTCTACTTATGAGCGAATTGATGGCTATTCATATGGCCAAAACACAATTCTCATTGCATATAAGAAGGATGCGCCCGATTCTGCCACTGTCCCAGCCCTCACCAAGGCAATGATCATGGCAGATTCCTTTGGCGAAACTATCGAGGATATTAAAAAGGCTAGATTGGAGGATTACCGACTAAGGCAGTCTATTTGGGATGGCAATCAATTGAAGTAAAATGCTACTGCGAACCTTGATCTGATTTCTTGCCCTTTGCCTCATCCCTTCTCTTGGCATTTTCCTTGGCTAATGCAGCTGAACCGTAGTACGCTGCGGTTACGCTAGTTCTACTATGGCCTAGTCGTTCGCTTACTTGTTGCTGCTTAATCATGAGGTCATCTTTACCCATTTGGTCGTTAGTACCGCCTAGAGTTGGGGGGATATAGCCAAGACGAAGGGCTTGGTCTTCGGAGTACTCGGCTCTTAGCCCGTGACCCGTAACACCACGATCTTTTTTGGTCATCCCCATTTTGCGCATGAGATAGCCATAGCGGTTGATATTCACCTTTAAGTCAATTGGTGTGCCATCAATATCGCACCACCCTACTTTTTCACCTTTTTTAATGATTGTTTTTATATATTCGATGATGAGTCGCTGCGCTGGGCTATCAATAGGAATATTTCGGGCGCGATTACCCTTGCCCTGGCTTGGCAAAATGGCAACAGAGTGGATATTATCCGTTACCCAGGGATCGCAGAGTAAGCATTCTTTCAAGCGGTAGCCAAAAGCATATTCGAGACGAAGCATGCAGCCAAAACGTAAATCCATTGCATCTGCTCTGGTGATTTCCTCAACGACGTCAATATCATTCTCGCTCCAGCTTTTTGATTCTGTTGCTGCAAAATGCACCTGCAGTGTTTTAGGGTCAACTTCAGGCAGGTAGTGAGCAAGGTCTTTGACCATCCCCTTTTTCCCAATCCATTCTGCAAATTTTCTAAACTGGGTTAAGTGGGTGGCCATTGTTTTTGGGGCAAGTTTACGGGTGTTGTGCCAATTTTTAACAAGCACTTCCATTTGCTTGTTTCCAAAATTAACGGGCATGGTGCGATACCCCAACTCCCTGAGGGTGTTGAACTCGGAGAAGAGTGTTTTGCACGCAATATCTTGAGTGCGGTTCGAGGCGACTTTGCCGTTTACACGGGTGCCTGAATTTTTATTGAGGATATCTTGAAGCTGTCGCTTCCAGCCTTGATCAAGTGTGATGTTTTGTAAAGCGGTATTAGTTTTCGTGTTGCTCATTGTGACTGCCCATACTTTGCCATTGGCCGTTGCCGTAGGCTTGTTGATAATGAATGCTTTTCCTGCGGTATTGCTGGTGCTTCTGGGTAGTGGTCGATTAAGAATATGCAATTCAGTTGCCGTGGGCCTACCGTGCCCCTCGTACAACCGCCCCAAGACTTCGAGGTTGTTAACGCCTTACTGCTGGTGTTAACGTCCCGGCGTAACGTGCCGGTTGCGATCCGTTGCGAAGCTCGTGGCTTCTGGGAAACCGATAATCCCTTAGTTCTTGCTGACCCTGGTGCGTAACCGGGCAGAAGGCTAGGATTGCGTGGTCTTAGACCGTGGGCAATTCTCAGCCCTTTAGGGGCTGTTAGCGTTCTTATAATTTTGTTTGTGGTGGCAGTCAGGTTCGCGTTATGCGAGGCTAAAAGCACTGTTTTAACGTTCAGAAATTCATTCTGTTTGATGATAGTTCTGAATGTGGACGCCAGAGGCGCATATTCGTTAAGTGGTGAGCGTACTCTGTTATGAATAGCTTCTGAATATCTAGGTAAAAAATTTTGACGGGTTAAGCGTTATGCCAAACCAATCATAAGCAATCTCTTGTGCGTATCAATAAAGACTATCTTGAAAATCTATCAACGCAAAGGTTGATGATCAAGAGTTGGCTTTAAATATGCAACAAGACCCAATGTATATGGGTAAATCAAACTACGGTGCCGAAAAGACGGCGAGTTAAAGAGGCGCCCACTACATCAGGCGAATTTAGATATTAGCGGAGGCAATCAAATCTATTACATGCAAAAAATTGGTAATTTTTGCAGTATTAGAAAAATAATATTAAAGCAATCATCTTAAATTACAGATTAGTACAGATTGTTACGGTTTAGTACGTTTTTGTACGGGTAGCTACGGTTTAGTACGGGTTATTGCGGAATGGTATTGATATGGACATAAATGCATTTACAGAAAATCAGAGGCCGATCGGGAAAAGGCACCGCCTCTATATTTGGAGGGCTGAGATTGATGGGCTACTGCAATTGAATTATTCGTAAGCTCAGATATTGGAATTTCTACATCAAAATAACGTTACTTGCTCGATCGATTCGCTTGGCTACTTTATTCGGAAGCACATTAAGCACTCAATGATCGAAGGCGCCACTACCGTTAAAAATGATAAAAAATCAAATTTAAATAACTCTATTGATACGTCATCCAAAGCAACCATAGTTAAAAATTCAACAAGAGCATTAGATGAAGCACTTAATCAACAAATCAACATGGATCACTTTATATGAGCACAAAAAATATCATTGCAATTGACATCGGGTATGGCAACACAAAGATTGCATGGACCGTCAACGGTGGCCCTAGTAGGGAATTTATCTTTAGCTCTCAAACTCTTAGAACATCAGAGTCGGCCTCGTCGATAGAGGGTATTGGAGCATTGGACCGTATTCAGGCATTAGTTAATAAGCAATTGTTTTGAGTAGATCCAGATATGGCTGGTGAAGGTACGAATGAGTTGCATGGTGATTACTCAGGATCAGATAGCTACGAGGCTCTTGTCATAGGCGCCCTGCACTACATCGCTAAGACAGAGGGCATGACATTGGATTTGATTGATTTTTTAGTGCTCGGCTTACCAGTATCGAATTTTTCCCAAAAGAAGGATGCGTTAGTTAAGCGCTTTAGTAAAAACCTACAAATCCCGAATCCCGCCAGTCTTAAGCCAATTTATGGACCAAACTTCGCATCAAGTATCAAGAAGGTTGCTGTATTGCCTCAACCTATGGGCTCCATGCTCCATTACATTGAACTGGAGAATAATTCGGAGGCTTTTGATAAAACACATCTTGTGATTGACCCTGGATACCTGACGGTTGATTGGTTCATCAGTAAAGGGGCAAAAGCAGTTTTGGAGCGATCAGGCGCATTTAACGGGGGCGTTTCAGCAATATTGAATGAGGTAGGGAAAGCGTTCCTCAAAGATACTAGAATTTTGATTAACGAGTATGTAATAGACACCGCACTTCGTAATGGGTATGCCAACCTGATGGGCAAGCGCTATGACTTTGCACCCTACCGCATCATCGCAGAGCGCAAAGCATTGAGCATTATTTCTCTGTTGTTAACTGAGATTAATAGCCACCAAGTGGACCGTTCATCTGGCAGCGCCATCTCAATCGACAATGTTATTTTGACTGGCGGCGGCGCTACCTTTTTTGAAAAACCCATGCGCGAGCAATTTCCGGGGCACTTTACCGTTTTAAATGAGCCGGTAATGGGGAATGTGAAAGGGTATTTGGAGTTTGGAAAGAGGTTGGCAATGCATTTGATATAGCCTTGATGTTGTAAGCTCTATGAGCAACCGAAACGAAACCTAAAGCAGGCATTCAAACTTATAGTCAAACTTGACTTCTACCTTTCGTGGGGTAATTTGAGTAATGCCCCTCAAAAACATACCCCAAAGCCCCCATGTTTGGTAAGCACTTTATGAAAAGTTACGTTAGTTTTTTAACAATGAGCACAAGCGTAGCCATAGTTACCCCTGTTTATTATTTCTTAACCAAGCATCTAGCACGCTTGACTGCCGAAGATTGCCGTCAAACAGTAGTAAAGACGCTAGGCGTAGTTGCAGTTGGAATTGCATATCAAATGATGGCGGTCATTGAGAAAGGCAAAGACCACATAATAGAAGATGTGGAAAAAAATGAATAGATTCTATAAGTCTAAACATGATTAAAGCGAAGCTTATTTTTAATAACGTAAAAAATACCGAGCATTCAATTCCGATTTCATTAATCCAAAAATTACTATTTAGTCTTGGGCCTTAATTAATAAGAGACTTGAATTTAATAAATTCTTACGTGAATTGGGATAAATATGTCACTAAATCTGCCGTTGATCACCATCAAAAAGTTAGCGATTGAGTCTGGTTACTCAGAGTTTGCCTTGCGATCAAAAATTGCCAGGGGGGACTTCGCAGAGGGGATTCACTTCATCAAAGCTCCGGATGGTCGGATACATTTTATTATTAAGGGGTATTTATCATGGGTGGAATCAAGTCACACCGCAAAGGGATCCAAATCACCTTCCACTGGAACAACAAGAGATACCGCCCCACCCTCGCCATCCCACCAACCAAAAACAACCTTAAATACGCAAGTCAACTAAAAGGTGAAGTTGAGAGATTGGTTTCGCTTGGCATATATACCACAGAGAAATATCTGCAAGACTTTCCAACAACTAATGTTGCCAAGTCAACCCCAAAAACCCAATCCAAGACCACCTTTAAGGACCTGTCAGTAGCCTGGATTAAGTCCGTAAGCCATCTGTCGCATGGCACCTTAATTAAATATAATCAAGCGCTGGCCTTTTGGGTTAAAGAGATTGGAGAATGCCCAATTGATTCGATAAAGTATTCAACCTTGGCTGCGTTAGCTAATTCTCAGGGATGGAAACCAAAAAATCGAAATAACATTCTGATCCCCTTAAGACAGGTAATGGAGATGGCTTTTCTAGACGAGATCATTGCCGTCAATCCGACAGTGCGCATTAAGAATGCCAGGCATCAAATTGAGCCCCCAGATCCTTTAACCGCTGAAGAGCTCGAGCAAGTCCTTTGGTATATGAGTAAATACAGCCCTCAAATAGTGAACTATTTTGAGTTTGCCTTCTTTACCGGGATGCGTCCAAGCGAAGTCATTTCTTTGAAGTGGGGGGATATAGACCATACCCGTGGGTTGGCAAGGGTCCAGCGAGCGCGGACTTTTCAGAAAGAGCATGAGACCAAGACCTTTAAAATCCGAGATGTGGAGCTCAATACGCGGGCTAAGAATGCTTTGGCTAGGCAGCAGCAATATACCTTGGAGGGAAACGGCTACATTTTTGAGAACCCAGAGACCAATGAGGCTTATGGGGAGGAGCGCCCCTTGAGGAGGGCTTACTGGAACCCAACCCTGAAAGCATTAGGAATGCGAAAGAGGAGGTTTTATCAAACCCGCCATACCTATGCCACCCTAAATTTGATGGCTGGCGCTAACCCGATGTGGGTAGCAAAACAGCTGGGGCACGTCAACATGCAGATGGTATTGACGGTTTATTCAAAATGGATTGAAGGTGCCGATAAGCGTGGGGAGATCTCCAAAATTGACGCCTTTTTAAATTCAAAATGCCACCAAAATGCCACCAAATCAAAAAATATGCCCTAACCCATTGATTTTATTGGTCGGGGCGAGAGGATTTGAACCTCCGACCACATGCACCCCATGCATGTACGCTACCAGGCTGCGCTACGCCCCGACGAAAGACGAAATTGTAT
>CAIYZI010000230.1 GCA_903930665.1 uncultured beta proteobacterium | reverse complement strand
GGATGGCAGAAAGGCAATTCGACCAAGAACTTTATTAAGTTCGCGGTTTGGGGTGAAGCTTTGATGGCAGGCATCATGACCCAAAATAAAAATTCTGCCAGTTACAAAGCCAGCCACCACACCGAAGACTAGCTTAAGCAGGATATTTTCTGCAAAAACGGTTCCAGCAATGCAGGCTAGCCATAAGGAGGCGTCTATTAAGAGCAACATCAATGCCCTGCCTGTTTCACCTTGAGCCATGGGGATGAGCCAACTACGAATGATCTTTCTATGTGGCAAAGGTAGATCAGGAGCCAGGGGATTGGCAATAGACGGTTCTGAAAGGGTCGGATTTAAGTGATTAGGCATGATAAGAATCAATAATTTAGGAGCAAATGATAGCCTTTTCCACAATTTTCTGCATGATGTAGGTCAAAGCCCCCCCACTTATTATTGGCGCGCCCGGCAGGAATCGAACCTGCGGCTTCGGAGGCCATGACACCACCAATACATCAAACGGCATAAATCGTATTAATATGTAAAAACACAATAAAATCAATGCTTAACAAGAATTTTATAGGAAAATTTATAAACTATTAAGACAGGATAAATCAGTAAAAAACTAGAAAAATGTAACAAATGCAGTAAATATTATTTGCGTATTTTGAGTATTAGCCTATTATAAACGAAGCTGAATGACTCAAATTGGTGCAAAAAATATATGGGGATAACGGTGAAATCAGACAAAGAGCTGCTTAAGAGGGTGCAGCCAAGACTGAGTCCAAGTCACCTGAAGTTGCTTGAAGAGGCGAAAAACCAAAATCAAGACCTTGAAATTCTGCAGGACATCCTTTGGCTCATAACTGCCCACGATCATTTGGTTGCACTTCCCAAAGCGTTTTCAATGGTGAAGCGAATTTTGGAGCTTGCCCCCAAGGATTGGGATATCGGCTTAGAAAAGTCAGGACTTCTAAATTGGCTGCCAACCTTAGATTGGGTTTTGAATCATGAGGCCGAGCTAACAAGAAAGATTGGCCCCCACTTTGGCAAGAAGGCCAATGCAAATGGAAAAAATCCAATTCAAGGAAATGGGGTAAGTAGTTTTCCCCTCTATTCCACTCTTTGTGAAATATCCCCTGAAAAACATACCGATCAATTTATGCTTTTGGTTGGGCAGTTTCTGATAGCGAATGTCATTGCGCTAAAGGAAGATTCGACCCGTCAGGAGTATCAATTTTCCATAGATAGACCATGGAAGGCGTTGCCAAATTACATCGATGGCGCGGGTCGCGCTGTGCGGCGGTATTCAGAAGATGGGCATGAAAAATTATTGGGCCTTTTGCCAGTCACTGTTTCTCCAAGACTTTTTTCTGATGAGCTAAAAAAGCTGCCTATTTCGGGAGTCGTTCGGATTGACGAGGAGCGTAAGGGCTTTATTCGCTTCCTGGACAAGGTTTATGGTGATGCCATTTGGATAGAGCGCATCAACCAAGGTGAGCGATCGGGCGGTTCAGGTTCTGGGGGCGGTCCTTGGGTTGGCGGCAGCATTCATTCACCCATCACGATTTTGGGGTACACGGTGCAATTGGACGATGGAGATGATCCTAGCTCTCGATGGGGGACGATTGATATCGTTGGCAAAAAAACCCAAACCAAGAAAGAGCGCATCACCCTGCTCGATAGTGATCTTTGTCCCGGCGAAGACGATTCGGAGGAGCTAGTTGTATTAAGTCACTTTGATTGCAAGGAGACAAAGCGCGGTTTGGGTAGTTTGGCAAGGGCAGCTAGGGCTAAAAAACGGCACTTAGAAAAAGCCAATCAGAACATTCCTTGGGACTATGACGGGCTGGCAATTGAGGAAATCGCGCATTTGCGTTTGAAGCTGATGGAGCAAGCCGCCGCCTTGGTAAAGAAAAAGGAGCTCAATAAAGCGGAGCGCTTGCTCTTGGAAACGTTTTGCTTATTGCAGGTAATGCTCTGGACGGGAGCGCAGGTACTTGAAGCGGCCAAGATTAAAGTGGATTTTGAGCGGCCCGATGGCAAAAATGAGGACGTTAGCGTCTATTGCGACGTAAAGGCTCGGCGAATTTGCTGGGTTATCCCAGCCTTTGGCCCTGAGTACAAAATTGTTCAGTCCAGAAGGCCCGATCAGGTTCGCCAGCTTGGGCATTTCTATTTTTTACCCGCCTTTGCAGGCCATTGGATCTCTTTCTCAAAAGTACTGGGAGAGCGAATTAAGTCGAAAAAGACCATCCCCTTATTTATAAGCTCACCCGAGGAGTTGGCCAAATCCGTGGTGAGTTGGTTAAAAGAGTATTCCCCGGACGGTCGAGTAACCAAGGGAAAAATTACCAATACCATTTGGAGCCAGTTGGTGCTGCACTATGGTGATAGCGCCATGGCCAGCTGTACCCTCAGTCGGGAACATTACTTGTCTCAAGTGCGCATTTTTTATACCTCCCCTTCTATTAAGTTGTTGCAAGAGGCCTATAAAAAAGTAGTGATCAGCACATCTGATCTAGCAATCAAAACGGTAAGCGACAAGATAGAGAAGATGGATCCAAAATCCATTGAATTGTGGATGCCAGCAGATCATGACCAATCGCAGTTGAACGTTGGGGCAAGAAATTGCCCAACCCTGCCTGCAGTAAAAACACTGTTTCAAAGACTCATTGCGGATGTGAGGCTAGCCAGGCGAGAGGCTAAGGTCGCCAGTAAAGTCAGCCTAGTGCACTTTCATAATCTGTATACGCTTTATGTTTTACAGTTTTTCGCATACGCCACCACCTGCAGGGCAATTAAAACCCCTTATTTAGCGCTTGAATTTATCGATCAAGAAAGGGGGATTGCAGCTTTAACGGATAAAGACGACGGGTCTCACCATAAATCGAGGATGGTCTGGTTGCCAGAAAAATTGGTTGAACAGATGCAACTTTATGAAGTGCACTTAGAGGCTGTTCGGCCACACCTGACTGGAAAATTTGATATGCGTCAGGTGCAAAAACCCTGCTTTTTTCTCGATGACAAATTAAGGCCTGTTGAAGCTCGACCAAAAGTCATCGAGCAGTATCTTAAGAATTATTTAGATGTCAAAGCCAACAGCCACCGTCGTTTTATTCGTACGCAATTGCTCGAGGCCCATTGTCCGATTGAGGTGGTTGATGCGGTCATGGGCCATTGGAGTATGGGCGAAGAGCCGCACGGGATGTTTTCCAGTTTCAATTTTGGCGAGTTTATCTCGACCTTAAGACAATATTTAGGAGGACTGCACGAGCAGATTGGACTAGATAAAGTCGTTCAAAGTCCTTGGGCCCATGAGTTGGTGGAGACGATCAATTGAATGCCCCGACGATGCCGAGCGGCAATGGTGGACATATTCAATTGCCAGAGGTGATTCAATTAAGTCAAGATGAGGTAAGGGCGCTATGGCAAGGAGTTGAAGATCAGCTCACGCTCAAGCAAAAGCAATTGCAACCCAAATTACATCGCCTATTAGAGAAGCGAACTGCCTGTGCTCAATCCCAGTTTTTGATTGGCGGCCAAGTGGAGTTAGCCCTCTTAGGGGGTGAGATGGGCGAGCTCGTCAATTATTTGCTCGATCACATTACCCCAATGGCCGATGCAGCCACAGCGGTGCAGTTATTAAATAAATTGGTTGATAAGGGCAACTCGATGGGGCTCTTTCAGCTATGCCCCCCACCTTTAGTTACTTTATTTAAGCGCGAGCCAAGCCCATTTTTTGAAAAGCAAATTTCCATGCTGGCCATCGCCCCAGCGCTACGACGCCTCATTGAGAAATCGCTAAAAGAAAAGGAGAGCCAGCTAGAGCCAGCGGTAAATACTACCAATCTAGCAATGGGTCGATTGTTTGTCTCCAGTGTTGTTCATGGGGGGTTGTTGGAATACACCCTGATCGACAAATTAGCGCAACTACTTTGTCAGCCCTCCTCGCCACTACAGTGTTTAGGTGAGCGCATTTATGTTGAATTTTCGCTAGACTATCGGCATCAAGATGATGCGGAGTTTAGGCGTTGGTTTATCGACCCCTTAACAGCAGCACTTATTTTGCAAGTCACCCACGAGCAAGCGCTCTTAGCGTTGGGCAATCCATTTGATGCTTCGATAGCAAAAGAAGAACGTCAAAAGCGTATTGCCGCTTGCATTGATGAATTTATTAAAAGCGTGCCCACGGCAAAAATGTTGCCCCCTCGATTGCGCTTACCCCGTATATTTGAAGCAACGCGCTTAGATTTAAAGACCCGCATGCCGATGATGCTGGTGAATTACGCTTCTAGAAAAATCGTATCCCATTCTCTAAAGCCCCATGTATGGAAGCGTGTCCACGGGGTGTTATTTGATCCGCATGAGTCATCTGCCCATGATGAGGTTAGCCAACTTAAGCGACTGGCGGCGATAGAGGAGTCGGCTGCTCCACCGGAGATTGGCGATCAAGACGATGCAGGGGAAATTGAGCCTCGTTGGCTTGGCCCTTTACGTAAAAGTTTGCAAGGCCATTTTCGAGAAGGCGTTGCGCTGCAAGTCAATCAACTTAAAGAACAAGCCAACATTGGATTTGAAAAGAATGAAGCGGGCCATTGTTTTGCAGACTTTGCACTGTGGTTACTCTATGCCCAGCAAGATCAACAGGCTCGCTTTGCTTTGCCCACCGTCAAGGATTACGTTATCTCGGTAGCAAAGCGCTTGGGCGGGTTAATGGGCGCGCATACGACCGATCAACTGCATGCGCTTGAATGGGCTTCGATGTATGAAGAGGTTTTGGCGGATGCGCATAGTAAGGGAATGAAATCGAAGTTAGTGCGGGTCTTGCGTGAATTTATGCGCTTTTTATCTTCCGAAAAAGGAGTTTCTCAAACAGAGGCGCTTGATGTGTTGGGACCGGAAGGCGGCTTAGTGCCCGTAGATGCGAACTGGCTTACAGAGCGCGAATTTCAAAGCGTGCGAGAACAGTTTGTTGCGAAAAATGCCAACGATCTATCGGAGCAATTATTAACGAGCGGACAAAAAGAATTGCGCACGATTAGCAAATTAGTTTTGACGCTGTCCTATCGCTGTGGACTGCGTAGAAGCGAGGTGCTGATGCTCGAATTAGTCGATGCGCTTTTGGGTGATCCGGCCGAGTTATTGATTCGCCCTACTGCCTCTCGCACCTTAAAGACTCCGAGTGCCACGCGAAAAATGCCATTGCATGCTTTGCTGTTAGATGAGGAATTACAAGAGCTAAAGGCTTGGGTTAATCAGCGCAATGCTCAAGAATTAAAACAGCCTTTTTCGCGCCACATCTTTGCCATCCCCAGCGAGCAAAAACCGTTTTTGCAAGAAGATAAATTATTTAAGCATTTGCATGAAGTGATGAGGGTGGTAACGGGAGATCCCACTTTACGCTTTCATCACCTGCGCCATACTTTCGCCAGTCAGATTGACTTGGTCTTAATGCTCAGTCAGATAAGCAATCCAAAGCAGGTCAATGTGCGCATACCGGGCTTAGACTTGGAAATTAAACACTGTCAGGATTTGAGGCAAAGCTTATTTGGCAACCAGCGGATGACACGACGCGATTTATGGGCAGTGTGTTTTTTACTGGGCCATTCGGGGCCGGATGTGAGTCTTGAGCATTATGTTCACACGCTTGATTTGGGCCTTGCTTGGCATTTAGATCAAGACGGAATTGCTCCAAGTGAGGCTGCTGTGGTTGCTGCTTCCGGGCAAAATCGGATCAGCCTATATCGCCATCATCAAGCTGATCAGGTTAACAATCTCCACTCTTGGCTTGCCCATCTTTGGAAAAAATCCCAACCTGCTGCCCCGTTAAAAGTACCCAAGCCCAATAAAAAAATGATTGAGCTAGAAGAGGCAACGCAAAGCCAGCAACTCCATTGGCTGACTAAAAAAGGCTTAGAAGATCTCTGGAATAGTCTTTATCTCAATCAAACTAAAGGACTGACGCCTTACGTATTGGTGAGAGGAGTGAAGGCGCAGATCCCAGATATGACGCGCATGATTGAAAATGCCAGGCGCTTGCGTGATATGACTATGTCCGGAGCTGATAGCGCTTATCGACATCGCTTTATTGACAATCCATTGAGCGCTTTAGATTCGCAAGTGACCAAAAGAATTGCGTGCCCAATTCAGCCAATCAAAGCGCATGATCAAGCGTGCCTAGAAAAATTAATTCCGATGTTTGAAAAGGTATTACGCAAAGAACCAGAGTTATCCAAAAGCGTATTGCGATACTTTGCAGAGCATGCCCACCCTAAGATGGCAGCGATTCATTTTGAGAATCCCGGGTTGCCAGATGATGCAAGAAACTTTCTTGCTTGGTTTGAAAAAATGGGTTTGGGTAGGTCTGATTTGCGGATTGAGTCTTACGACAAGATTACGCCTAGGTCGCAATTTAGGGCGGGTTGGAAGGCTGCGCTAAATTTGCATACATCAATACTTGGAAAAGCGGCTCCTCCAATTGGGCGAAAAGACTGGGCCTGCCCTTGGCTTGGGATTACTCCTGTTTTTGATGATGGGGGCAGCAAGAAGCCCACAACGGCATTTCGTTATTTAATGTTGATGGCTTATATTGTTAAGAATTAAAGTGAAGCGTATCCAGTTTTGACGTTAGTTATTAATCCTATACGGTTATTTGAGTAAGGTAATTTTGGCATCTTTAACTGGCGGAAGGCGTCTGTCTGTCAGCACTTTGCTAGCGCGCACCAGAACTATTTCAGGCTAGAAGAGTAACGCAGGTTTAAGCTAAAAATGAGCTGTTTGATTTATTTTAGAAAATAGTCAATTATGTTTTATGTGATTTCAGTAAAGTTAGTGCAACTCTATGCAAATAAAAAAATTTATAAACTCTAACTCCCTGACCTTATTGGTCGCCATCGTTGGCGTTTTACTGTCGATGTGGATTTGGCGCTCTGATTTGCATTCTAAATCCCTAAATCTTCGATTGGTTTCACAGGTGGCACTACAACCAGATAGTGCAAATGCAATATCTGGTTTACAGGTCTCGATTGACGGCGTGTCACTAAAGACCCCTTATTTATCTGTTCTTGAGCTCACCAACGACGGGGAAAGGCCAATAGTTGTTTCCGATTATGAGACACCGCTTGAGTTCAGAATTCAGAAAGGTTCAATATTAAACCGAGCGCTAGTAACAACTACTAGCCCTAGAGACTTAGAGGTCACACTTACATGGAACCCTCAGGCAGTTATATTAAAGCCAATTCTTTTAAATCCACGGGATACGGTAACAATTTCAGCGTTAACTTCGGAAAGTCGACCAATATTTACAACTCGAGCGCGAATCGCGGGCATTAGTTCCGTTCCTCTTGATCTCATCGCAAACAAGCCAACGACTTGGCAATCAACATTACTTCTACTATTCGCAGCGCTACTCTTGGCTGTAGCCTCAGACATAACAAACACTGGCTTTCCAAGTAATAAGAAAGTATTTCTTCGCAGACGTTCTGCACTGCTTGTTTCCATTGCCACCGGAACCACTGCTGCCGTCATCTTTTATAAATTTCTTGATGCTGTAAACATGCAGGGTGTGTGGGAAATCATCCTCTCCTATGTGGGTCTACTGCTGGTTTCGGGAGTTGTCAGTGTGTATTGGAATGGGGGCTTATTCAATTCAAAAAATTCAATGAATGATGAAGATGAAGATCCGCCAATTGAGCCGCCAATATCTGCTGCGTCACTTCGTGCTGGGCTGATAAAGAAAAAGGAATTGAACGGGCTTGCTATGAAACGGGCCGATCTCACTCGAGCACCATTTGAATATTTTGAGTTGGAAAATGCAGATTTTGAGGGGTCCGATCTTTCTGGCGCCAGCTTCCAGGGATGTAAGCTTAGCAATGCATCATTTGTTAACGCTAAACTTGGGCGCACCAGCTTCTATGCGGCCGACCTTCGTGGAGTTAATTTTAGTGGGGCCACCTTGCTAAATGCTCGTATGCAAAAGGCTAGACTGGAGGGGGCTAATCTTGAAACAGCTGTTTTAGATGGTGTTGATTTACGTGCTACGTATGATAAAAACACTAAATGGCCTGCAGGATTTGATCCCTTACAAGAGGGCGCCGTTTATATTGAGTCATAACTTGTTTTTTATTTTCCCGTACAGTGATAAATATGACTTAATGGGAAGCTTATTCGCGGCCTTTCCCTTAAAACCAGCTTATTAAAGGTCGAAATGGGCCGTGGATCAGAATGTATAATATCACTTTAAAGTAATATTGAATTATTATCATCTTTAAGTGATTTAATGACATTATCATCTTTAAATGATATTATGGCAAAATTACTCAAAGTGGATTTGCCATGGACTATCTCATTTCAATTTCGGACCAGCTTGCACCTCAGTTGCGATCTCTTCGTAAGGTGCGTCAGCTAAGCCAGAAAGATCTTGCTCGCAAACTTGGTGTATCCCAGTCCCGCATTGCAGCGATAGAGCGAAACCCCTCTATGGTCAGCACAGGGCAGCTTCTTGAGCTTCTGAAAGTTTTGGGTGTTGATCTGGTTTTCCGTGATTCTCATGAGTTGATAGGAGGGGCGTCTTCAGCATTAAGTACGTCCATCACCGAACCGAAAGGCGAGTGGTAATGAGTGAACTCGTGATCTGGATGAACGGGGAGTTGGTCGGCACTTGGAGTGTCGGGCGCACTGGCAATCACCGTTTGGAATATGCGCCCTCTTGGCGGAAATCTGAGCGCAGTCGCCCGCTGTCTCTGTCATTGCCTTTTACGGCAGACAATCGTTTGGAAGGCGAGGTAGTACGTAATTATTTTGACAACCTATTGCCTGATAGTGAGGGCATTCGTAAGCGCATCAGCGCTCGGTTTCGCACTAAAGGCGCGGACACATTTTCGCTGCTGCAAGCGGTCGGTCGGGACTGTGTAGGCGCAGTGCAGTTGTTGCCGCCCGGCAATACACCGGAAGGTTTCGACCAACTGAAGTATGAGGCGCTTACACCCGAAGAAATTGAAAGGCATTTGGGCGCCTTAGGCTCTCAGGTCGGTGCGGGGGCTCAGGATAAAGAGGAGGAGTTCCGCCTATCTATTGCTGGCGCGCAGGAAAAAACCGCACTGCTTCAAGTTAATGGACGGTGGTGTCGCCCCCTGGGCGCTACCCCTACAACCCATATACTCAAACCGCCGATCGGGGTAACCCAGGGGCGCAACTTAGACCTACGTCTTTCCGTTGAGAATGAATGGCTTTGCAATCAAATTGCGCAAGAGCTTGGTTTGCCTGTTGCCGATTGTGAGATTGAGGATTTTGGTGCAAGGCGCGCGCTGGTGATTAAGCGTTTTGACCGGCAGTGGCTCCCAGGAGGTTGGATTGTCCGGCTACCCCAGGAAGACTTCTGTCAGGCAAAAGGTATTTCCAGTGACAAGAAATACGAGCAGAAGGGCGGCCCCAGCATTGAGGCCTGTTTAGAAGTGCTGAAAGGCGGAGAGGCTTTTCACGAGGATGGGCGGAATTTTTTATGCGCCCAATTGCTATTTTGGTATTTGGCAGCTATCGATGGACATGCCAAAAACTTTTCTCTCTTTGTGTTGCCCGGTGGCCGTTACCGATTGACGCCGTTGTACGACGTACTGTCGGCATGGCCGCTGATTGATGCGGGGCCGAATTCTTTGCAGTACAAGAAAACAAAGTTAGCCATGGCTGTGCATAGTAAGGCAGCACATTACAAGCTGTCAGAAATCCAGAGTCGCCACTGGGAAGCGCTAGCCAAACGAAGTGGGGTTGAAGGCGCTTGGGATGCCATGCTCGATATTACACGCCGCTTGGATGCCGCGCTGGTTGTAGTTCAACAGCGGTTGCCAGCAGACTTCCCCATGGATTTGGCTCATGCAGTATTTCAGGGTGCGCGCCGTCACTTGGAGCGTTTCAATCTAGACTTATAACCTACAGAATGATGGGTATCAGTAAGGCCTTATTGGGCATTTCTGACTACAAAATTGCATCCAAAAGCTCGACTATCTTTAGATAAATTTAGACGACTATATATTTGATATTTGAAGGGTAGTTAACCTAAACAGATAGTTCCCCGTCTTTATAGAAGTTAATAAAAATATTGTAAAAAACACTCAAGCCATAATACTCATGAAGGTTCAATTTCCATGAACAACGAATTCATAAGAGCATTCGCAGCCGGGCAATTAATCATAGACTGCCCTCGCATGGAGCTTCATCAACTTGCCGCAGTTAATCCGCAAGTTTATCGGGGTCGCGGAATGTTGACGTTGCTTTCTAATGAAGAGTTTCAACTCAGGATGTATGTTGATAAAGATGATGCAGCTGGACTACATCCCCATCATGAGCTAATGAGTGCAATGCGCTGGATTCCCGGAGAGGTTATACCGCCGGATGAGTATTACACACTCTCTGCAACTGATTTGTCTGGTGCTGAATGGACCTGCGCCAAAATGCAAGCAAAATTGCAAGGTAGCCAAAGCGGCCTAGTTATTTCGGGGCCTCTATTCGATAATCTTAGGTATAGCGTCCCCGACTTATCAGAGGTGATGCCATCAGAAGTAAAGATATATTTTTTCGAAAACTTAAAAGTACCCTACGATCAATCTACCTTAATTCAAACCACCTTTGGATCGCGGAAACTTTCAACAGAAGTGCAGCCGTGCTTCGCCAGCTTTGACGCCAATGAATTTCAGTTCAAGGTGCAGAAGGTGGATCCAGATATGGGCTCTACAATTATTCGAATAACATCAAAGAGCGATGAGTGGCCTGAGGCCATTGAAACCCGAGTTGAGGAAGCTCTACGATATGTTACTTTTAGCCCTGTTGAATGGTGCATAGTTGAAAAGTCAATTGGTTGCAATAGATATGGTGTCGTGAAATCTCGCATATCAAAGGTCGGGTCAGTTTTTGATGGGCCAATCGACTATCAGGGGTTAAATATTGCCACTGACTTCTGGAGGCTATTTGTTGCATATTTCCAGTGCGTTATAAATCATCCAGATTCCAACAGTTATCATGATTTGTCGGGCCAATTATTCAATGTTATTTCAGCCGATACTCGCCAAATGGATATTGTGGGGTTGCTGGTTAGCATAGCTGTTGAGGGTGTCTTAAATAGTCAATACAGTAGCCTTGCCAAGCCCTCCGGCTCTTTCTTAAGAAGACTTGATGTAGTCGAAAAGGTCATTAGGCGCCTCCAATGCTTAGACGGGGGCCTTACTCGACGTCTTGTGGGCGCCCTATCATCGATGAGAGCGAGCCGCCCAAAGGATAAGTTAAAAGTGCTGGTAGACAACGGCGTAATCAGCCAAATTATGGCTAAAGCATGGGAAAAACTTAGAAACACTACTGCCCATGCGGCAGTAAAAATTGATCCTGACAAAGCGCATGAGATGTGGGCTCATTGCAATATTGTTTATGCAATGCTTAATCGTCTAGTTTTTCAAGCCATCGGTTACTCGGGAAAATATAAAGATTTCTCGACATCTGGTTGGCCAATGACGGATTTCAGAGCGGTTATCCTTAAGGAGAACTCGTTGACGGGCGAGGAAGTGCTTGGGTAGGAACGTGTTAAAAAATTGATGCATTACGATTGGTTTTATAGCGCTATAAATCAAGGGGTTTGACCATGAAATGGATCACGGCAAGTAATCTCGAATCCTGGGCAGATAGTCTTCAGGCGCGGAATGTATTACCAGGAATTGTTGCCGACTTAGTCCGCGCATCATCCGTGGAGATATCAAATTTTCGCTTTCCAAGCGGCGATAAGGGGCAGATACGAGGGTTTGATGGAGAGTTGGAATCTATTGGGGCGCCACCTTTTGTTCCAAAAGGAAAATCAATTTGGGAGTTTGGGGTATCTCGTGAGGGTCTTAAAAAAGCAAATTCTGATTATGAAAAGAGAACAAAAGAAACAGATCCCTTAATTCGTGCGGAGACAACATTCATTTTTGTCAATCTCCATTCCTGGAATCATGCAAAAGTAAAGCTACCAGATTGGGAGAAGGAAAAAAGAGATTTAGCTGAGTGGAAGCATGTTGAATATATAGATGGAGTTAAGTTAGAGCATTGGCTTGATCAGCATCCGGCTGTAGCGGCTCACTATGCTAGAAATGAATTGAAACTAGGGCTTTCATACGGCGCCTATAGTACCGAAGAATATTGGCTTAATTATTCGAGTCGCTTTAAAACGCCACTTGCTGAAGAGGTGCTACTTGCGGGCAGATCGTCGCAAGTTAAAAATTTACTTCAAGGGCTTATGGGCGGGCGTAGCAGAATTGCATTCTCTGCAGATTCGCAAGAGGAAGTAGTTGCATTTGCGGTTGCGGCTATACGGAAAGCGGATCCTGAGATTAGATATTATCTTGAGGCGCGAACAGTTATTGTTGAAACAGAAGATGCGGCAAGGCAATTAGTTAACTGTTCTGGCCTTGTATTTTTAACGCGTGGTCACGCTCAAAATATGGCTGGCCGACTCGCGCAACTAGGCCCAACAGTGGTAAGCGCTGGGGCTAACGATTCGAAGTCATCACATGAGGCACTCGATCGTCCATCCCACACGGATCTAGGGAAAGCTTTTGAAGTAATGGGCTATTCTGCGCATGAAGGATATCAACTTGCTCGAAAATGCGGTAGGAGTCTTGCGGTGCTTGCTAGGCGAATACCTAGTGCAACAGCCTCGGAACCCGAATGGGTTAAGTACGGAGATAGCCTTTTGCCATCTTTGTTAGCGGGCGCTTGGAATGTTTCTTCTATAGAAGATCAAAAAATATTACAGTTAATAGCGGGCGTAACAAGCTACGAGTTAGTAGAGGCGCCATTGCGCCCGCTAAAAAAATTAATAGACTCCCCAATTGAGCGGATAGACGATGTGTGGACAATGCGTGCACCAGTAGACGCTTTTGTTCATTTGGCAGATTTATTGGGGGCCGAACATCTCTCAAGATTTTCAGATGCGGCAACAAAAATCTTTTCACAGTTAACACCCAAACCTAAACCAGATGAAATTTATCAACCGCCTGGGGATCGTGCGCTCACTTACAGCACTTGGTTAAGAGAGGGCATGATGAATACCATGCTTCTCATGGCTGTACTTCATAAGGAGGCTGGTTTCACTGTGCCAGGCGGAACCGCTCAGGAGTATGTAAATAATATTGTTAGAAATCTACCAGGGTTATATGAGGACCATCGTTTAATTTCTAGTCTTAATGATCAACTTTCATTGCTAGCTGAGGCTGCCCCAATCCCTTTTCTTGAAGCCCTTGAGCATTTGCTTGAGGGCGACGCTAATCGAATCAAGCCTATATTTGAAGAAAGTAAAGGGTTTTTATCATCCCGCAGCTCCCATACAGGTGTATTGTGGGCCCTAGAAACTCTAGCTTGGGAGCCAGAGTTTCTGCTGCGCGCCTCAATTTGTTTGGCAAAATTAGCTGAGATTGATCCGGGAGGCTCCACAACAAATCGCCCAATAAATAGTCTAAGAGAAATATTTCTTACCTGGGCGCCAAACACACGCGCCAACTTAAAGCAGAGACTCGGAATTATTGGGGGTATCGTAAATGCGGTTCCGAATATTGCTTGGGAATTTATATCAAAATTAATGCCTAGTAGTCATGATTTTTCTCATGCCACATCAAAACCAAAATTTAGAGAATCAAAGGGCGACGCACAAGAAAAAATCACGTATGCAGTAGTTTGGGAAAGCCAAGAATTTATCATCGACTTGGCCATTGAGCTTGCTGCAAATGAGCCGGAGAGGTGGGAATATTTAGTAGCTAGATTAAATCAATTCCCAGCTAGTGGTTTTGATAAAGCACTACAGGGGCTGAATTATTTTTTTAACTCTACAGCAGCCGACAGTAGCTACAAAGTATGGGATGCGCTAAGAAAAGAGCGCAATCGAAATCAAACGTTTGCTAGTTCCGATTGGGCATTAAAAGAAGATTATCTACAAAAAGTAACCGCCCTTGTGGAGCAATATAAGCCGGGCGATATTTTGAAAATTAACTCATGGCTATTTGACGACTGGACCCCTGATCTGGAAGGAAAGGTTGAATTTAATGAAGAATTCATGGAGAAAGTTGAGCTCGCTAGGTTTGGCGCACTTAGGAGCATAAAGAGCTCTCTGGGGATTGAGGGACTAATTTCGCTCGCTAAATTAGTCAGTTACCCCCAGCTTATGAATGGCGCCTTGGAAAAGCTGGAGTTATCTGAGGGGGAGATCAATGATCTTTTGAGGCAATTGGCGTTCGAAGAATATCCAGCAAGCCTGCTGGCCACATTTTGCGTTGCTGCGGGAGTTAAGCGTTTTGGAGTGGGTTGGATCAATGACTTCAAAAGGGTCACAGTTTCTCTTGGCCTTTCTGTAAACAAGATTGCCTCGCTTTTTCTGGCACTCCCTGATAGCAGGGCGACATGGAGTTTGGTTTTTGGTTTCGGTGAATTAGTGGAAAGCGAATACTGGAAGATAAAACGAGGCTTTTTTATTGGCGAGAGTAAAGAGGATTTGCTGTTTGCTTTGAATAAATATTCTGATGCTGGCCGTCCGCTTACGGCAATTGAGGTTGCTCACAATAGGCTTCAGGATTTAGATTCAATTTTTATTCTAAACTTGCTTGATCTTGCAGTATTAGAAATTAATTCATCTAAAACTGCCAATACAACAATGACTGAATACCATGTTGAAAAGATATTTCAAGAACTTGAAAATCGACATGATCTAACTGCGGAAGATATCGCCAAAAGAGAGCTTTCATACCTACCATTTTTAGCCATCGCACTACCCCGCTTACTTTACATAAATTACTTGTTTCCGATCCTGCAATGTTTGTATCGGTGATTTGCACAATTTATAAGCCAGAGGGTGATGCGACCGAGATAGCCAGCGATAAGGAAATAAAGTTTGCAACTGCAGGCTATAAATTGCTGGGTGGATTAAATCTAATTCCAGGGCAATCGGGGGATAGCGTTGACTGCAAAACATTGTTCAATTGGTGCGTTGAAAGTCTTAGGCTGGGAAGAGGCGAGAATCGCGAGAGGGTTACAGCCATTCGAATTGGTCAGTTATTGGCTCACGCGCCATCAAGTCAGCTAGATCATGCGTGGCCACATGAATCGGTTCGTGAGATTTTGGAGCGCTTAGCATCCCAAGACATTGAAAAGGGGATTGTTACTGAAAGGTACAACATGCGGGGCGTGTATAGCAAGGCGCTTGGTGAAGGAGGTCTCCAGGAGCGGTCTTTAGTGGAAACTTATCGTAATTGGGCCAAATCTATGCAATCAACCCCAAGAACTGTAGGAATGCTTAATCGAATAGCGGATGGCTGGCTTAGAGAAGCTGGGGAGGCTGATATTAGCGCACAAAAAGATGCGCTACGCTGGTAATTTATTGTCCGCCGAAATGCTGGTAAATGCAGAAAAAAACCTGAGTACTTTTATCAAAAATGCCAAACCGCAAATCTTGAAATGACCAGGCTAGCGATGGTTTTTTAATAATTGCGCTATTTCGATGAACATGGTTATCGTTGTAAAGTTTTTCTACGTAAATAGGATCATCTAGCATTGGGTCAAGCTGTTCCATCGCATTGGTGCAGGCATCTGAAAAACGGGTGGCTGTTAATGAGTGACCGGAAGACATAACGGGGTTAGCAAGAAAGCCCTGCCCTGCGGGAATATCCTTGGCTATATAAGAATTGCAGATTTCTAGAAATCGTATCTGCTCTTCAGTCCCTGATTTAAATGCTCCATGGTTTGATATTGCTACCACTCGAAACTCATTTTCAAGAACCTCGGCAAAGACTAAGCTGCCACTTCTTCCTTTGGGATTTTTTGTAGAGGGTGATGCAACGTGAAAGTGATGTAGTCCATGCCGCGTCAGAATAATGTCGATATCTGCTTTTTTAGAACTTGGATTTGCGCCATTAAGAACAATGCCTGCCTTATTAACTTGTGTTGAAAGGTGGGGCGTCAAATCTTCACCAGCCAAAACTTTTTCTAGCAACGGACGTAGTAATTCTTTTGTCTGCTTCACTTGGAGCGGCGATATGCCCCCACTCCAAAATTTAACTACTCTTTGCTTTTGGGGTATCAATCGCATTTTCCAGTTGATGTAGGCCAAGATTAGGCGGCCTGTTGGCATTGCGCGCATTAGGGTCAAAGACTCTTTATTGTCAGGAATTCGAGGCAGGTTATTAATAAGATGCCTTCGAAATGCGTTTACTCGGGATGAGTAAGCAAGGTTCGTATTCATTTTATTTATATCCGTGAATTAATCATGCGCTTCCTGGCAATGCAATTTCCTAAAAAATGTAGGGCTTACACCAAATCGGTGCGTAAATGCTTTTGTTAATTGAGCTGCAGTGGAGTAGCCATTTAAAGAAGCTATCTGTTTTAGTGAGGTTTTGGAAGTAAGCAGAATGCGTACATTATCTAGTCGCAAATTTTCAACATAATTCCGAGGTGTTTCTCCAAAGCACTGTGTGAACTTACGATAAAAGGTGCGCTCTGACATGGCTACTTGCTTCGCCATCCTTGGAATGTCAATATTCTGGTCAAGATGTTTTCCAAGCCATTCAACCAGTTTTAAAAATTGTGGCTCAGCATTTTCTTGCGCTTTGAGTAATGGGCTAAATTGTGATTGATAGCCAGGCCGCTTTGCATAAAGTACTAAACGTTTAGCAATAACGTTAGCAATTCCAGCGCCAAGATCTTGAGCCACCATCTCAAGACTCATATCAATACCTGTAGTCACTCCAGCAGAAGTCCACAATTTGCCTTGATTAACAAATAATGCGTTGGCATCAACTTCTGCCTCTGGATAAAGGGTTGCCAGTTTTTCGCATGAACCCCAGTGTGTTGCCACCTTCTTTTTCTTGAGTAAGCCTAGGTGACCTAGAACAAAAGCCCCAGTACAAACAGACCCATAGCGACGAGTCCTCTGAGCTGTCTGTTTCACCCACTTCATGAAAGGCTCGTTCCTCGACAGTGCCTCTAACCCATCCGTACTGCCACCAGCGATTAAGAGCGTATCTATAGAGGCTAACTTAGAAGATTTGTAGCTTTGGGATTGAATGCTAATTCCAGAATGACTGGAAACTAACCCTTCTTTGGCTGATACGGTCACCACTTGGTAATAGGGCTTGCCTAAGGCATCGTTGGCTGCAGAGAAAACAGAGGCGGGCCCTGTGATATCTAGAATCTGAAATCCATCAAAAGCAATGAGAGCAATTTGGCGTAATTTGGACATTGGCAGAAATTAGCATGATTTTGTCATTTATGCCAAATTAACATTACTTAGACTTTGATCATGCTTAATTCTTTTAACGGGCCAATATGAATATAAACATTGAAGTGGGCTTTCTCCTATTTCCTAATTTGACGCAGCTTGATCTCACTGGTCCGGCCCAAGTGCTTAGCCGAGTGCCGAATGTAAAGGTGCATTTAGTGTGGAAAGACTTAGGC
>CAIYZI010000229.1 GCA_903930665.1 uncultured beta proteobacterium | reverse complement strand
TGCAGTCTGGTGACCGCTACTGGTCGATTGCAGGTGCCCACTTTTACGAAATGAGCGACACATAGCAGTCACTTATTTCTCAAACGCCAATGTCTGCAATGGAGAAGGCAGATCGGAAACCTGTAGGACCGGAATCGCGGCATAGCGCTATTCTGGCACGGGCTGGTAGTTGCCTTTCCGGCGCTTCAAAGCTGAGATTCAAATCCAGTTCTAACGTTGGAGCTAAGCGGGCCTGGTGGCCTGCCGTTGGCGCTCCGTTTAAGCGAGTGGTTAGGCCGCAACTGGCTGCGTCTGCGATGCATAGAGCGCTGCCGCCGCGGCTGCGAGCTTCGGCTTGTTTTGCCACTTCTGTGTTACCACTTCCAGAAGTTGGTTCTGATGACGTTGCAGTAGCTGTGCTGCTTCTGCCGGAGTTGCAGCTTCCGCTGCGATGAGCGCGGCGCGAAGTTGCTTAGCGGCGTCGGCGTAGCGCACGAGCGCAAGCCACTGGTCATGGATGCCTTCGGGCGTCAGCCAAGCGTTCTCTCCGTTCTCAAAGAGCGCGCCCCACATCTCGATTACTTGCATCACGTGCCCGTGCAGCGTGATGTACCGATTGCTGTCGAAAATGACTTCCGGCGGTAGCTTTGACAGTTGCTCCGGGCTCAGTTTCACATCCTTTGCCGATTCAATCTGCGCTTTGGCAAAGCGAGGAATTGTTCGATATGTAGGGTCGGCCCGCACTTCTTCCAGTGGGATAGATTTAAGCATCTCGGCAAGCATTGTGCTTACTTTGTGAGACGGCGAATAGGCATCGCTCTCAGCCTGTAGCTCAGCGACTGCGCCGGCGGGAACCAATGCCTTGATGACTAGTCTGGTGACTATTTCCATCGCAACAACTTCGCTAACTCGTACCAAATAGACGTAGGCTAGTTTGCGTTCGGCTATTCGGATAGCTCGGCGGTCAAGAATGAGCCGCGCCAAGAAGCCCAACCCGGCGGACAGCAGGGCGCCAATGAGACCAGAGATGAGAGCAAGCGATTGCATTACGACCTAACTATTGATATACACCGCAAGACTGCGGGATAACACGGGAGCCAGTCAGATAACCCGGCAGTGGAAGCTCAGAATTTGTCATATGAATGAACAACTTACGCAATGAGGTTAGATAGATGTACAGGTATATTGAAATCAACAAAGTCATCGATTAGCTCCACTCAAGCTGGCCGCCCAATCAGAGTGCCCGCTTTCGCGGCAATTCTGCCACCGTCAAGGGACTAGGAGCGGTGTTCAATATTTGCCAGGCTCAGCGCCACTTCTGATGTCAAGCGTTGGGCGGCTGATTCAGCGATATCAATGGAAATAGTAGCTTTTCCATAATCAAGCCTTGCAATTGCAAGAATGACTCCGCAAGGTCGTACATTTCATCGAGCGTCACTGAGCGACCATCCTTTAGCTCACGTCCGGTGAAGTATTTGCCAACTAAAGGCTGCCTGTCTGAGCCCACTGTCCACTGGCCGTGAACAAATTCACCGCGCCTCTGAAACTGAGCCCTGAGTTTGCCGGTCAAATCTCTTGTTATTTCTGTCAGCTCAGGATGTCGAACCTTCATTAAAACCTTTAAGGTTTCAATAAGATCATCAACGCCACGGGCACCGCCTGTAAACGCCATACCGCGTTCAGCGTCCAGGCCCGCAGCGGTCCATATAATGGTCATCAGGGTGCCTTCAACTTGCGATGAGTTGACGCAGATGTGGCCTAGCGCTTCTTTGAAATTAGCTGGCGGGTAAATGGCCATGCTTCTACCGCCCAGTTGCTCGTCATTCTGCATAGCTGGCTCCTGTGAATGAGGTTGCTATTGTGCAAACTTAGATGCGCTGCCGACCATATTGGTCGTTGACACTTGAACACTGCCTAAGCCTTCTAAAATTTGAAGGCGTCGCTGTAAGTCTGCTATCGCGGCAATCTTGACAGCACCCAACGGCACTGTCCATCCCCCACGCGGGTAGTTAGTCCTAATTTTTACTCCATTGCTTTTTCACCCACATCCCCAGTGCGAACACGACGACGAATGTGACTGGTAGTTGCCAAAGAAGATTGTGCTGCACTTCAGTCATGTACTGAATCGTCCCATGATTGTTGTAAGGTACAACATGCCCACTACTCGGGTCTGGTGAGGTAGGACACGACCCGATGGCGGACATGAGCGACCACCAACAAGCGACTATTGCAGAAAGTGCGACGGTGACAAGCCAATTGCAACTGATTTTCGTATTCTTAGCCAAGCACAGGCTCCAATGATGGATAACTAAATCTACGCCGCAAAACTTGCATCACATTCTGCGCGCTAGGGAATAAGCTGGGCGTCGGTTTGTCCTAAAAAACCGTTGCCAGCCCTAGATTTGACGCCTGGCTTTGACCAATTAGATGAAAACTACAGAAGTCAGCTTTCGCGGCTAACCGGCCCACGGCAAGTTTAGCAATTTGCCTTCTGGTGTAGTATCTCCTCTGCAGGGAGCCAACCACAGCCACCATCAGCTGATTCCAGCATGTATCGATTACCCTTTGGCTCGAAGAACTTCACAGAGACAAATGTACCTAGTGGAATGTCTCGTGAAGCGCATGTGGCACCTTGCAGAGTTAGTCCTTTCCCTGCAGAACCAGCCACATTTACCCAAAACTTGTCTTGCTGCTCAAGCACAAGCGCTTTTCCGTCTTTGCTTAGACGTAGTGTCTCATTTTTGTTCCAGAATCCTTGCCAGGTCAAAATTCTCAAAGTTCCATTTCCTTGGGGAACAGGCGGATTGCAATCCGGACCTGAATCGAAGCGGAGGAGCGAAGTCAGCCTTTTTGATGCGAACGAAAGAATATGAAACACACATGAACCGGCTTCAGGAGTGTCTACCAAAAGCTGACGCTCCTTGCGATTGCGGTCAATTGCGATTTCTCGAACAGTGGGTGTGTCACCATCTGCTGAGAAATAATCACCGCTGTATTTGGACCTCGCAATTTCGACTGTAAAGCGCCTTCTCCAATCCTCGTTAGCTTTTGAGGTTTTCAGGATTACCACGTCTTCGACACCATTACCGTTTAGTGCCAGTCGAAGTCGTTGAATTTCCCCCGCATGCGCAGAACCTGCAGCTATCCCACTGATTAATGCCAGGGTGCAAATCGGCAACAAATGGCGTTTGATACCTGTCATTTTGAAATGCTATTTAAAAGTCAGCTTTCGCGGCAAAACTGACCAAGTCGCGCTTTAGAATAGCCCCACACGGTCGACTTTACACGTTACTCACTATTGCGATATGGACCTTACCATTCCCTTTGTACCTGCCGTGTATTTTTCGAGAGACGCATCTATAAGAAGATTGTTTCTGATGGATTCAGGGCATTTTGCCATAGCATTTCTCTTATTCTCATTGTTTAATTTACGCAAAAACAAAACCCCAGGACCTTGAATTCTCATGCCGAAAATATTTCGACCCTCTGTAGTTGAAATTTTCAAATCCCCAATATTAAGTACATCTCCTTCATGTAATTTAAATGGTAAGTGAAACTCATCTTCCTTTCTTATTGAATACCCACTTCCGCCACCAACGAAATTGTAAAACCTGTAGGTATAAAATTCATAATCGCTGGCTTTCATTGGTTTACAAAAATATCCACCCTTTTCTCCATTGTTGAGATCGACAAAATCTGGCTTTGGGTCTTTCTCAAATAATAACCCTTGAACCGATCCAAAACCACCCTTAATTTCTGCATCTATAGTCGATTTATAGTCAACTGAAATGGAGTTGAAGGCTTGCGAGCAATCATCGCCATGAACTTTGCAGTCAACAGAAAACTTTCCAATAATATATGCTCTATTATTTTCAGGTACGCCTTCAATTTGCTTTTCTGCAATATCCTTTTGACTTGTAGCACAGGCGGCTAGTAGATTTAAAAAAAGAAATCCAATAATAATTTTAAAAATTTTCATAAAACCCATCTTGATGTTATTGCTTAGCGTACCCATTAAATACTTTTCCAGTGCTAATTATGATTCACAATCATTTCAGAACTTCCCAAAAAAAGATAATTTCTTTTCAATGTCGGCAATCGCGGCAAAACTGTCTCTAAACATACTTCCCTTCAAAGATTGGCTTTAGGTGAAATTGCGCCAATGCCTCTAGGAGGCTTAATGCGTATGGCTTTCGGGTGTCCTCAATCAGAAATTCAATACGCGACAGA
>CAIYZI010000228.1 GCA_903930665.1 uncultured beta proteobacterium | reverse complement strand
CTCATTAAGATCAAGCGTTTCTAATCCAGCAATTAAAACAGCATTTATCGGCGAATTAGTGGCTAATGCAGCTTCATTAACACTCATTCAGATACCCATGCGGTAAATGATTGCTCATAAAGTCCAGTGTCTTTAAAAGACGGCCTTACATCTTTTTGCTTGCCTTTTTTAAATCTGGAATTTTTACCCATTAAAGATGCTTTAGTGGGAACTCCATCGACTAAACCATCCATTTGCTTATTGTCAATGAAATAATTAAACATAACTATAATTTTATCGCACGCACCATTTAACGATACGCCAGATAACTGAGCGCCCCCCATAATGTCTTCAATACCTTTTTGAACATCGTTAGCAATTGCATTGCTGATAAAATCTTCATGCATATTTGCAAAAGTATTCATTACCTTATAATCATCTTCAAGACGCTGAGCTACTTCGCCAGTAGTGGTACCGTTTTGCTCATGATAAGGAACATCAATAACACCTAAATTTAGTATCATGATATGCCCCACAAAGTGCCGTACTTTTGTGCAATAGCTAGATATTGTCTACCATAAGGCGTTTTTATGTTTTGCAAGTCGGCCATAGTCAAGTTTTTAAATTGCTCTGGAACTTCTAAACTGGTGCTTGTCGATTCGTCACTGGTACTGGAAACAACACCAGCCACAAAATCATAAATGTGAAATTTGGCGCGACTGTCGGCAAAGAAAGTCTGTCCTGTTTGATCTTCTGCAAAGTTAATCAGTAAATCCCCAGCCAGGTTATAAACGGCTTGCTCATAAAGGCTAGGCGATGATGTTATGGCTAGATTTACAGTAGCAATAGCCTGATTGTAAACCCATGTAATAACCGTTGAATTAGCGGGCAATTCAGTAGTGTTAATCCCCATTATTGAGGCTATAAACCATTGAAAACCCGCCAATGTAGGCATTATTTTTGCGCCGTTCTGACTGTTCGGCTAGATTTTCCGCCTTTAGTCTGTACATTTTCGATAACTTTCATTTCAGCATCGGTAGGTTCGGATTGAGTCAATGTAGAAATGGCATGAATTGCACCCTCGGCAGTTTCTTTGAATTGCTCATCACTGATTTCTTGCAATAAATGATCGTTCTTTTCAATAGCCGTAGCAATTTTATCCACATCAATAGGCTTATCCCACTGATAGACTAAAACGAATCTTTTATCTTTGGCTCGATTGATAGAAGCTGCAGACACACAGCCATTTTTCTCAAGCTGACTTAAAACCTCTTCAAGTTGTACTTTAGTTGGGTTTAAATGTTTGGCTATTTGAATTTGACCACCAGCAGGTACAACCTCTTCAAGTACGCGCTGAATTTCAGGTACACGATAATATAAATGGTTATTTTGTTTCGTTGGATTTGCTATAAATAAAGCCATGTTATACCCCTTGCAAAAAGTCTTTGAAATCTTTAACAGCTTTGTCAGCTAATTCTTTAGCCTTTGTTTGATTGTTGGTTTTTAACTCCAGCAAATAAACGTCAAACCATAAATCAACTATTTTTACATTGACATAGCTCGTATAAGGGTCTTGCACTTCAATTGTTTCCGTCATTTTTATGATCTCAATTGATTAAAAAAACCGCTACAAACGTCTAAGTAGCGGCGTAGAGGATTATGGGTATTGCGCACCTAAAATAGTGATACACTCAGGACGTAACGCCCATCCTGAAGTTGTCAACATTTCCATGCTCAAGCTTGTTGAGTCTAGAGCAATAGGCATTGTTACTTCTGTTGGCGCGGTTTTGTCAGCCAGCAAAATAATAGTGTCGCTAATGCTTGGATTAGTATCAGCCCATTCATTAGTATTGATGACGCTCGCGTAAGGCTTTTCGATTTCAGGCAAGGCGAAAATAACAGCATCATAGCCATTCGGGCCTTTGCCTATCAAAGTATCGTCATAAACCCAGTCAATCTGATTGCCGTTTGCAAATTTAGTGATTGCGTCAGCATTCTCGCGAATAGTAGCCGTACCAGCGCCAGGGCGTTGATATTGAGTAACTTGGACTACTTGAGTTTCCCAATATTGGGCAAGTACACGCTGTGGACCGCAAATAGTAAATCGGCAAGGTCTACCAGATTGCAATGTACGCACCTGAATAGCAGCAATGATATTGATAATTTGCTGAGCCATCCAACCATTATCAATGGTAGTAACTGAGCTATTACCGTATGGGTCGGCAGGAATCGAACTTACTACCGTAGCACCCACTGTATTCAGAATACCCTCACCCAATGATGGATTAATGCCATATAGAGCGGCATTACGGATATTTTGATAAATACCTTGGCGCATACCATGACGTTGAGCATTAACAAGATCGAAGTTCCATTGCGAAACAGAACCAACGTCTCGTCTATTCCAAGTAGCATTCACTTGATGCAGATAAGTGGCTGTTTGTGCAAAGTCCAGCTCAATACTTACGCTTGGCAATTGGTTGGAATAGTTCTGACCGACAGATGCTTTAGTGCGAATATCGGCATAATGAACATATGCGTATTTATCAAACTCATTCAGTTTGACATCGATAGCCCCATTTGCCAATAAGCTTTCAAAGCCTGATGCTTGTTGGAATTGCATTACCGTGCCAGGCAAGGTAAAGCTAGGGGTAACTTTTAAAAGACTTGGTGCTAAAATCATGATTTGCCCCTTAAATTTGGATTAATGCGCAAGCCAAGCCAGACTGCCAGTTTGCGGTATTGGTTGCGGCATTGTAGATAACATTTTTACTATTACTTACATCGATGCGTAAAATCTTACAGGTTAACAATCCACCGCTATAGTTAAGTACAAGGGTGCCTGTTAAACCTGTGCCAGATGTGAACAATGTACTTGAGGTATTCTGAACCTTGAATGACCAGCTTGTTGAACTTGTCCAGCTCGTAACCACTTGGTTTTGGTTGATGTATGCAGCATTGGTATTGGTGCAGCCTGAGATATTGACCACATCACCCACACCAGCAGGAACACCTGTGGCGTTAGCTGCCGTAACTACGACCATGTTCCAATAAGCTGGAACGCCTGGGGTAGCGGCGACAAATGTCGGAGTAATCGAAGTAATTGAGATAGTGCCGCCAGCCGCATTATATGGTGCGAGTCGTTGTGCGTTTAAATCCCATGTCACGTTTTGCGACACCAATCCACCACCAGCAAGTAAAGTTGCCGCTAATGCCGGGTCAATAGCTACCGCTAATTGTTGGCTGTCCCCAAAACGGATATAGTTTACAGATTGACCGCTGCCGATTAGTGGCACGTTAGATGCTGGATTAATT
>CAIYZI010000227.1 GCA_903930665.1 uncultured beta proteobacterium | reverse complement strand
GGTGATGTTGGCTAGAGTCCTATTAGGTGATGAGTCGCTCACCTCTACTTTGGGTTCATGGGTTTTATGTGGGGTTGTCATTGCAGTTTTCTTGGGCCATCTTTTCCCAATCTTCCACGGTTTTAAGGGTGGCAAAGGTGTTGCTACTGCTTGTGGCATTTTGTTCGGAATTAATTGGGTGCTCGGTCTAGCGACCCTCAGTACTTGGATGATTGTTGCTCTGTTGATGCGCTACTCCTCTTTAGCAGCCTTAGCTGCTGGCGTATTTGGTCCAATTTACTTTGTGTTTCTATTTGGTTTTCAGCCTATGGGCCTGGCACTTTTAGTAGTTTGCTTTTTACTCATTTGGCGTCATCGCAGCAATATTCAAAACTTGATGAATGGCACCGAATCTCGCATCGGATCTAAAAAGAAAGCGCAAGAATCCCTATGACCATTGCTTATGCTTGTGTACTCTTTATGGGGCTATTGCCTTATGTTGCTGCTGGAATCGCGAAAAAAGGTTTTGAGGGCTATGACAATAGCCTTCCAAGACAATGGCTTGCTAAACAAACTGGCTTTAGGGCGCGCGCCAATGCTGCGCAATCAAATCTCTTTGAGTCGCTGCCCTTATTTTTTGCCTCTGTCATCATTGCATCGGTTGCTCATGCTCCACAAGGTCGAATTGATTTATTGGCCTTAGGTTTTGTTGTCGCCAGAATTGCTTATCTCTTTTGCTACATCGCTAATTGGCCTACAACCAGATCAATTGTTTGGGCTGCAGGATTAGCTTGTGTCATTGCGATCTTCTTTCAAATCTAAATATCCAAATACATTAAAAATATGCCAGCTAAAAAAACACCAATAAAGACTGCTTTGAAAAAAGTAACAGCTAAGACGGCTAAGATTGGTAAGACTGTTTCTAATAAAAAAGTCATCAATAAATCTATCAAGAAACCCATCACTAAGGTATCGACAAAAAAAGATGAAGCCGGAACGCCTTTATCAATTGTTATCCGCAAACGGATTCAGGCTGAAAAAGCACGCTTTCATGCAAATGACAATATTGCGCGGTTTATTCAGCCGGGAGAATTAGAAGGCCTGGTTGATGAAGTTGCCGAGAAAATGCAGGCTGTTTTAGAAAGCTTAGTGATTGATACGGTGAGCGATCACAACACGCAGAACACGAGCAGACGTGTTGCCAAAATGTTTATTCAAGAAGTCTTTAATGGGCGTTATGTAGAGCAGCCTGTTTTAACCAAGTTTCCTAATGTCAGCCGCTTAAATGAGCTCATGATTATTGGGCCTATAACCGTTCGCAGCGCATGCTCTCATCACCTTTGCCCAATCATGGGTCGTATTTGGATTGGTGTGTTGCCCAGCAAAGAATCTGCCCTCATTGGCCTTTCTAAATACTCGCGCTTAACTGAGTGGGTTATGTGTAGACCGCAAATTCAGGAAGAGGCTGTAGTGGAGCTAGCTGATATGTTGGAAAAGAAAATTAAACCCATTGGTGTTGCAGTGGTAATGGATGCTGATCATTTTTGTATGCAATGGCGTGGTGTGAAAGATCGTGATTCGAAGATGATCAATAGTGTGATGCGTGGCGCTTTCTTAAAAGATTCTAATTTGCGTCGTGAGTTTTTAGCTTTGATTGAACGCAAGTAAGTGCAAGTAAGTGCAAGTAAGTGCAAATGAGCGAAAGACGGCAATGAGAAATCTGTTATTGCTTCTTGTACTTTTAGTTTCAGGATGTACTTTATCGCCCAATCTATCCAATACCAGCATTGATGAAATGATGAATGAAAAGATGGAATCTCCATTCTTTTTTGTGCCACCACTTAATCTGAAAGACTATAAAGATCGCACTTGGATCTTGTTAGCTGAATCCGAAAATAGAAAATGGTTTTACGATCCCTATACCTTGAGCGAGGATGAGGATGGCGTCATCTCTTTTGATATGTTTAATGCACCACGGATTTATAAACAAGATCTCGATCAATTTAACGCAATGATTGTTGGTCCTTACTTGCAAAAAATAGATTGCTTTAGTAGTAACCAGTGGTCTGAAACGTTTTATACAAAAAATTTGCCAGAGCCTCAGGTGACGAGCCCAACAGTTAAACCAATTAATGGATCTGGTTGGGTCAAAATAAAACCACGTACTGCCATGGCTTATATCCGTACTAGGATATGCGGCCGGAAATTTATTGACGATGCCAATGTCAATTACTTTTTGTACCAAGATAGTGAAACACCAACCGCTCAAGTGATACCTACATTCTTTGAGGTGATTGATAACCAAGTTGTTGTGGTGGACGCTAAAAAAGATATTCGAGAGATGAGAATTGTTTCCTATGCTTTAGAAAAAGAATTCCCCAAGAAAGGTGAGTTTGTTTATCGGGCTGACTGTCAGGGCAACACGAATAATCTGCTTGGATCAGATAAAAAACTCGTCATTGCTGGTGCTGTGGGGCCAAAGGGGTCTTTATCGAGCGTGGCTTTTAATCGAGCCTGTGAAAATCATGGTGACTATATGAAAATCACCTCAAAATCCGGTAAATAGTCACAATGCCTCAATTCATCTCCAAATATCTTTTGATGTGCCTAATTCCAGTCATTTTGGCTGCCTGCGCAGGAATACCATCTGAGAATTCTGATCCGAGTAAAAATAATAAGGCTCAATGGCGCAAAGATTTATCGGAATGCAAAGAAGATTATCCAGAGCTTGGTTCAGGAGTGCATCTGAGACAGTGGATCGGCTGCATGAATCTCAAGGGTTGGCAGTAGGGGCCTCCTAAGATCGTTAGTATTTCTTCATGAGAACAATTCTCAATAAAAAAATCATATAAATCAATAAGTTATATCAACTCTAGATAGGGCCAATTTCCTCATCTATGATTCCACCTAGATGCAATACCCATGTTTTTTCACAATCCTTGATCTCTGGAGTCAATATGAAAAATAGTCGTCGCCAATTTATGATTTTGTCTGCTGCTGGTGCCTGTACATTGGCTATGAACGGTAAAGTTCAAGCTCAAGCCATGGTTGCAGATACCGATCCGCAAGCTGTTGCTTTAGGTTACAAATCTGATGCTACTAAAGCGGATAAAGCGAAGTATCCTAAATATGCTGCTGGTCAAGCTTGCAATAATTGTGCTCTTTATCAAGGCGCTGCTGGTTCTGCTTCTGGTCCTTGCCCATTATTTGCTGGTAAACAAGTGTCAGCCAAAGGCTGGTGCTCTGCTTACGCTAAAAAAGGTTAAGCCTAGTAAGCTTTATCAAGTCCTCAGCAATGAGGGCTAGATACTGAGGGTTAGATATCAATAGTCACCTTGTAGGTGACTATTTTTGTTTATGGGGTGGTTTCCTAGAACCATGAAGTCTTTGAGGTGAATGTGAAACAGGCGAACGTGAAACACACAGCTAAATATCTACTGAAGCACTATTCCTTCTATTTGGGCGGGGATCAGCCCCATGTTTCTTGGGTCGAGAGAATTCGGTCAGTTTTTGGCGCTTTTATAGGTTTAATGTTAGTACTCACTATCGCTAAGTACCTTGGCGAAGTCGGTGGTATCGATGAATGGTTGATGGCTTCCTTAGGCGCAAGCGCTTTATTGGTATTTGCTCTGCCAGGCAGTCCTATGGCTCAGCCTTGGGCAGTCATTGCTGGAAATACGCTTTCAGCATTAATTGGGGTGAGTTGT
>CAIYZI010000226.1 GCA_903930665.1 uncultured beta proteobacterium | reverse complement strand
GGTAAAACCGTCATTAAAGTAGTGGGAGTTGGCGGTGCTGGCGGTAATGCAGTTCAGCACATGATTCGTCGCGGTGTAAAGGGCGTAGAGTTCATCTGCATGAACACCGATGCTGGGGCTTTAGTGCGGTCTGACGCATCTGTGAATTTGCAACTGGGTTCTAGCGGATTAGGCGCTGGTGCAAAACCAGAAATCGGTGCAGCTTCTGCAGAAGAAGCGCGTGCTCGTATTGCTGATGCATTGCAAGGTGCACATATGGTTTTCATTACTGCTGGTATGGGTGGCGGTACTGGAACTGGTGCAGCTCCAATTGTTGCCCAAGTAGCTAAAGAGATGGGTATTTTGACCGTAGGTGTAATCAGTAAACCATTTGATTTTGAGGGCGTAAGACGTTTAAAAGTTGCAGAGAATGGTGCTGCAGAGCTTGAGTCCTACGTAGATTCATTGATCGTTGTTCTCAATGAAAAACTCTTTGAAGTTATGGGAGAGGATGCTGAATTTGATAAGGCCTTTGCTTGCGCTGATGATGTTTTACACAATGCGGTGTCTGGTATTGCGGAAATCATCAATGTACAAGGCCTCATTAACGTCGACTTTGAAGATGTGAAGACAGTTATGGGTGAGCAAGGTAAGGCCATGATGGGTACAGCGACTGTATCTGGTATGGATCGTGCGCGTTTAGCAGCAGAAGCTGCTGTGGCTTCACCATTGCTTGAAGGCGTAGATCTTTCTGGAGCACGTGGTGTATTGGTAAATATTACCGCTAGCCACTCATTGAAATTATCTGAAACACGTGAAGTGATGGCTGCAATTCGTGGCTATGCTGCTGATGATGCAACCGTTATCTTTGGTACTGTGTATGACGATAGTTTGGGTGATGCGTTGCGTGTAACGGTTGTGGCAACAGGTTTAAATAATCCACATGCTCGTCAAAGCAACCAACCAGAAGTGGTTTGGAGACAAGCAACTGGTACGCATGATGCTATGCCAACTATGGCTGACCTCAACAGTTTTGCTCCTTCTAGCCCATCTGCAGCTATGAGTAAAGTTGGTTTGGACTCTGCTTTAAACACTAGCGCTGGATTAGCTTTGACAGGTTTTGGTAGCTCGCCTTCAGTAGCAGTTCAGCCAGCTACAAGTGGTGTGGATTACAGCCAATATGATTTGCCACGCGTGTTCCGTAGTTCGCGTGAAGCTACACCTGCACCTACTTTAGGTGCGGATAGCTCTCCGCAAGCAAAGTCCATGTTGGATAAAGGGGCGGATTACTATGAAATTCCAGCCTTTTTACGTAAGCAAGCAGATTAATTAACTGCTCAATACAATAGATAGTTGCGAAATGCCAGCGCGGCGCCCCTCCGGACGACGAATCCCGCGCTTGCGTTGGCATGCTTAATTACAACTAACTAAAGGAGATTTTATGATTGCAGTTGGACAAAAATTACCTAATGCCACCCTTTACGAATTTTTTAATGAAGCGAGCGAGGGCTGTGCTTTAGGGCCAAATGCTTTTGAGGTTGAAAAGCTTGTGGCTGGCAAAAAAATTGTGATTTTTGCTTTGCCGGGTGCATTTACGCCTACTTGTTCTGCCCAACATGTCCCAGGATTTGTTGAGCACTTTGATGCTTTTAAAGCAAAAGGCGTGGATGAAATTTGGTGTGTTGCTGTAAATGATCCATTTGTAATGGGTGCATGGGGTCGCGATTTGAATGTTGGAAAAAAAATCCGTATGCTCGGCGATGGAAGTGGCGAATTCACTAAAAAGCTTGGTATGGAGTTTGATCTGACAGCTCGCGGACTTGGTGTTCGCTCACAGCGTTATGCCATGATTATCGAAGATGGTGTTGTGAAGACTTTAGATCTTGAGGCGCCAGGCAAATTTGAAGTAAGTGATGCTGCTTCTGTTTTAAAAAAGCTTTAATGCACTTTTTACTGAATCTAGGCTAATGATGATGAAGCAACGCACAATCACCACTCCGGTAAAAACCGTGGGGATTGGTCTGCATTCGGGCCGGAAGGTAACGATAGTCATCAAGCCTGCGCCTGTAAATTCAGGAGTTCAGTTTGTTCGTGTCGATACGCCAGAGCAAGCGGTTATACCAGCTACCGCTCTGGCCGTATGCGATACACGCCTTGCTTCGGTCATTCAAAAAGATGGCGTTCGCATCTCTACCGTTGAACACTTGCTATCAGCATGTGCAGGCCTAGGCTTAGATAATTTATTAATTGAGTTAGATGGTGAAGAAGTTCCCATCATGGATGGAAGTGCTGCCTCATTCTTGTTTTTAATAGAGTCTGCCGGCATTTCAGAGCAAGATGCGCCACGTCAGTTTGTGGTGATAAAAAAGCCGATCGAAGTTCGCGAGGGAGATAAATTAGCCCGCCTTGAACCTTTCTTTGGATTTAAGTTGGACTTCACCATCGACTTTAAGCATCCTGCGGTTGATAAAACTGGCCAACGATTTATTGTGGATTTCGCAGAGCATGCATACCGACGTGAAATTGGCCGTGCCCGTACCTTCGGATTTGCTCATGAAGTAGAGGCTTTAAGGGAAATGGGCTTGGCACGCGGCGGAAGTTTAGATAATGCGATTGTTTTAGATGAGCATCGAATTTTGAATAACGAAGAACTTCGCTATGAAGACGAGTTTGTTCGTCATAAGATATTGGATGCTATTGGAGATCTTTATCTTATTGGGCACCCTATCGTTGGGGCCTATATTGCTGAAAAATCCGGTCATGCTCTAAATAATGCTCTATTGCGCAAGCTCTTAGATGACCCGAGCTCCTATGAGGTTAGTAGTTTTCCAGAAAATAAGGCTCCAGCAGCCTACTCCCAAGAAAGTCAGCCCCTCTTTTTCTAAGGTATTTGCTTATTTACGTCTATTTTGAAGTAGACGTTCAACAGCTTTACTTAACTCAGAGTCAGGTGCTAATTTCTTTAATAAATCTTCCCAAGAATTTCTGGCGACTTCATTAAATACTGGTGGCTTGCTTATCCGTTTGAGGCCAGCTCCTGGCTTGATATTCCACATGGGTGCAGAGGGCTTAAGTCTAACCTTAATGGAGCTGCAAATAACCCCATTTTTAGCTAACTCATTGATTAAACTAGGTAATATTTGTTGAAGACGGCTCGCGATACTTGAGCTAGATACTAATAAAAAGAGTTCATTTTGACCTGTGGAACGCCATCCTGCCTCAATTTTTGAGCTTAAATGATCCAAATCCAGTTCAGCCAAGGCCCTTTCTAGGGAAACCTTCAATTTCGCTAAATCTTCAGTTTTGGCCAAAATACTCCCTAAACCCTCGGACTCCCGTAGGTAATCTATCCAGTCGTGCGCAGCCTTGGCGCGGGGCGGTTTAGAAGTAAAGTTCATAGCAAAAAAGGTTCGGGTGATAAACTCAAGGACTTAATTTTCTTCAATATCCCATGGTAATCGGTCTTCTTAAAACCCTGGTCGGCAGTCGTAACGACCGTCTCTTGAAACAGTATCGCAAAGTTGTTGCTAAGGTTGCCACTTTTGAGGCTTCCCTGCAATCTTTGAGTGATGCTGAACTTCAGGCTAAAACCACCGAATTCAAATCTCGCTTAAGTGCGGGAGAGACTCTTGACGATATCGCAGCAGAGGCCTTTGCAGTTGTGCGTGAAGCTAGCTCGAGAGTAATGAAGATGCGTCATTTTGATGCTCAAATTCTTGGCGGCCTTGCTTTGCATCAGGGAAAGATTGCAGAGATGGGCACTGGCGAAGGTAAAACGCTTACTGCCACCTTGCCTGTTTACCTAAATGCCCTGACAGGCAAAGGTGTTCATGTAGTTACTGTGAATGATTACTTGGCTCAGCGCGATGCTGAGTGGATGTCTACGTTATATAACTTTTTGGGTATGAAAGTGGGTGTGAATCTATCTCAGATGGATCACACTACCAAGCAAGAAGCATATGCTGCCGATATTACTTATGGCACTAACAATGAGTTTGGTTTCGATTACTTGCGCGACAACATGGTTCAAGATTTGGGTCAACGTGTACAGCGTGGCTTGGCTTATGCAATTGTCGACGAAGTAGACTCGATCCTGATTGATGAGGCTCGTACTCCCTTAATTATTTCTGGTCAGGCCGATGACCATACTGATCTATATTTAAAGATCAATTCACTGCCAACTTATTTAGAGCGTCAAATTGGTGAAGAGAAGTCAGATGGTACAGGTGTTGAAAAACCAGGTGACTATTGGGTTGATGAGAAATCTCAACAGGTATACCTCACTGAGCAAGGTCACGATAAAGCTGAAGCTGTCTTAATCCAATTGGGTGCTTTGACTGATGGTGATTCTTTATATTCACCGCAAAATATTACTTTGATGCACCATGTGTATGCCGCTTTACGGGCTCATACTTTGTATCACCGTGATCAGCAGTATGTGGTTCAGAACCAAGAAGTCATTATTGTTGATGAATTCACTGGTCGATTGATGCAAGGACGTCGTTGGTCAGATGGTTTGCATCAAGCAGTAGAGGCTAAAGAAGGTGTCCCGATTCAAAATGAGAATCAAACCTTAGCCACGATTACTTTCCAGAATTATTTCCGGATGTATGGCAAGTTGTCTGGAATGACCGGTACAGCTGATACTGAGGCTTATGAGTTCAAGGAAATTTATAACCTTGAGACAGTTGTTATTCCACCAAATAGAATTAGTCAAAGAAAAGATCGTCAAGATCAAATCTATAAGTCATCACGCGAGCGCTATGACGCCGTGATTAAAGATATCGAAGACTGCTACCAGCGTGGACAACCAGTATTGGTTGGTACAACTTCAATTGAAAACTCTGAATTAATAGCCGATTTATTAAACCTGCGTAAATTGCCGCATCAAGTTTTAAATGCAAAACAGCATCAACGTGAAGCCGAGATCATTGCACAAGCTGGTCGTCCAAAAATGATAACCATCGCCACCAATATGGCTGGTCGCGGTACTGATATCGTATTAGGTGGTAACGTCGGCAAGCAGTCTTCTTTAATAGAAGCTGACGATAAACTTAGCGACGCTGAAAAAGCTGCCAAGATTAAGACTTTGCAAGATGAGTGGCAGGGTTTGCATGAGCAAGTTTTAGCCGCTGGTGGTTTGCATATCATTGGCACTGAGCGACATGAAAGTCGCCGGATTGACAATCAGTTAAGAGGCCGCGCCGGTCGTCAGGGCGATTTTGGCTCATCCCGTTTTTATCTTTCCTTAGATGATTCTCTGCTTCGCATATTTGCGGGTGATCGTTTGCGTTCTGTAATGGAGCGTCTGAAGATGCCTGATGGCGAGCCAATTGAAGCTGGCATGGTAACTCGCTCCATTGAATCTGCTCAACGTAAAGTAGAAGGTCGTAATTTCGATATCCGCAAACAGCTACTTGAGTATGACGATGTAGCCAATGATCAACGTAAAGAAACTTATCGCTTGCGAAATGAAGTGCTTGAAAGTGATGATATTGGTGACTTAATTGCCAATTTACGCGAAGATGTGCTGCGTACTCTTTGTGCCTTATATGTTCCCCATGAATCCATGGAAGAGCAATGGGACTTAGCTGGCTTAGAGAATGTGCTCGCCAATGACTGGGGTCTTACAGTTGATCTGAGAGCTTGGGTTGAAGGCGCTCAAACTGTAGAAGAAAGCGATATTATTGATCACGTTCTGCAGGCTGCTAGTGATGCATATGATGCCAAGGTTGAGCTATCAAGTCGCGCTTCATTTGCTGGTTTCGAGCGCTCTGTATTACTCTATAGCTTAGATAGTCACTGGCGTGAACATTTGGCTGCTTTGGACCATTTGCGCCAAGGGATTCATCTGCGTGGATATGCTCAGAAAGATC
>CAIYZI010000225.1 GCA_903930665.1 uncultured beta proteobacterium | reverse complement strand
GGTTTTGGCAGTACTGGTTAAAGGTGAAGGCGAAAAGGCTTTCTGTGCTGGTGGAGATATTCGCAGTATTTACGAGAGCATTACTTCAGGCAGCGATATGCATGCACATTTTTTTCGTGATGAGTACGCTTTAAATGAATATATCTATACCTATTCCAAGCCTTACATTGCCCTGATGAATGGTTATGTAATGGGTGGCGGTATGGGCATTTCTCAAGGTGCAAGTTTTAGAGTGGTTACTGAGCGCTCAAAGATTTCTATGCCAGAAGTCGCCATTGGCTATTTCCCAGATGTTGGTGCAAGCCATTTCTTATCAAAGTGCCCAGGCAGTATTGGTGAGTATTTAGCGCTCACTGGCGTCACTCTCGATTCGGAAGATGCTTTGTATGCCAATCTTGCAGACTGGTTATTGCCCTCAAGTAATATTCCCGCCTTTTTAGAGCAATTAGAGCGGCTCAATGCCAATATCCCTGCATCTGAACAACTTGTCAAAATCTTATTGAATTTGGGTGCTCGCAATACCCCTCTTAATGCCTCTCTAGAGTCAAAGCGTGATGTTATAGATGCAATCTTTTCTTTAGATGCTGTTGAAAAAATCATTGCCGCACTAGAGCAGGCTGCACCAAATGGTGACGCCTGGATTGCAGAAACGGCAGAGCTCATGAAAAAGAGATCTCCCATAGCCATGGTAGGCGCAAGAGAAACGGTTCATCGTGGCAAGCATCTGTCTATTTCTGAATGCTTCTCAATGGAGTTGGAGCTATCTGCTCGATGGATTGAGGTTGGAGATTTTGCTGAAGGGATTCGCGCATTAATCATTGATAAAGACAATTCGCCTAAATGGGCTTTTACTTTGCCAGAATTGACTGAGCAAAAAATACAAGAATTATTCCCACTGTTAAGTAAGTATTAACGAATAGCTAAGGATATATTTATGGCGTTTCTCGAACTCTCCGAAGAACAAGTCATGGTTCAAGATATGGCAAGAGATTTTGCTAAAAATGAACTCGCCCCTCATGGTGAGCGATGGGATCATGAAGGTTGGATTGATGATCAGGTCATTGCCCAGATGGGTGAGCTTGGACTGCTGGGAATGGTTGTTCCTGAAGAGTGGGGTGGTGCTAGCGTTGATTATATTTCCTATGCCTTAGCAGTTGAGGAGATTTCAGCAGGAGATGGTGCGGTTGGCGCCATTATGAGCATTCATAATTCTGTTGGATGCGGACCAATTTTGAAGTATGGAACCGATGCGCAAAAAGAAACATGGCTAACGGAGTTGGCCGCAGGTAGAGCGATCGGATGTTTTTGCCTGACAGAACCTCAGGCCGGTTCAGAAGCTAATAACCTCAAAACCAGAGCGGTGCTTAAAGATGGTTTTTGGACTCTGAATGGTTCAAAGCAATTTGTGAGTAATGGCAAGAGGGCTAAATTAGCCATCGTATTTGCTGTGACTGATCCAGATTTGGGTAAGAAGGGCATCTCAGCATTTTTAGTGCCCACTAATACTCCTGGCTTTATCGTGAATCGGGTAGAAAAGAAATTGGGTATCCGTGGCTCGGATACTTGTGCGATTACTTTAGACAATTGCGTTATCCCGGAAGACAATTTGCTCGGTCCACGAGGCAAGGGACTAGCGATTGCTTTATCCAATTTAGAGGGTGGTCGCATTGGCATTGCTGCCCAAGCTTTAGGTATAGCTAGAGCCGCATTTGAGTCAGCGCTTAAGTATTCAAAAGAACGTATTCAGTTTGGTGCACCATTGATAGATCACCAAAGTGTCGCCAATTTTTTGGCGGATATGCAAACCCAAATTAATGCTGCGCGCTTACTCATTTTGCAAGCAGCAAGTATGAAAGAGCGGGGCTTGCCATGTTTATCAGAGGCATCCCAAGCAAAATTATTTGCCTCTGAAATGTCTGAGTCGGTTTGTTCAAAAGCTATTCAGATCTATGGTGGCTATGGGTATCTTGAGGATTATCCAGTTGAGCGTTATTACCGAGATGCGCGTATTACCCAAATTTACGAAGGCACTAGTGAGATTCAGAGATTGGTTATTGCTCGAGCCCTTAAAGATGTTGATTTCTAAATTTCCAGGATAAAGACAGCAAATGAAAATCTTAGTAGCCGTAAAACGCGTCGTCGATTACAACGTTAAAGACCGCGTTAAATCCGATCAGTCTGGTGTGGATATCGCCAATGTCAAAATGAGCATGAACCCATTTGATGAGATCGCCATTGAAGAGGCGGTTCGCCTCAAAGAAGCCGGTATCGCCACGGAAGTCATTGCCATCTCTGCCGGCCCTACTGCCTGCCAAGAGACGTTGCGCACAGCCTTAGCCATTGGCGCGGATCGCGCGATCCTGGTCGAGACTGAGCTAGCGCTCCAACCTTTAGCCGTTGCCAAGATTTTGGCCAATATTGCCCAAAAAGAAGGTGCTCAGCTCATCATCTTGGGTAAACAGGCTATTGATGACGATAGCAATCAAACCGGGCAAATGCTCGCTAGCCTTTTAGATCTTCCCCAAGCGACTTTTGCCTCTAAAGTGGTCATTGCCGATGGTAAAGCCCAAGTGACTCGAGAAGTTGATGGGGGCTTAGAAACGATTAGTTTGAGCTTACCTGCGGTCATTACAACGGACTTGCGTCTCAATGAACCTCGTTATGTGACGCTACCGAACATCATGAAGGCCAAGAAAAAGCCGCTTGATGTGATCAAGCCTGAAGAGCTTGGAATCGATATTGCCCCCCGTTTGACCACCTTAAAAGTCCAAGAGCCTGCCCAGCGCAGTGCTGGTGTGATGGTGGCCGATGTAGCGGCTCTTGTAGAAAAACTGAAAAATGAAGCGAAGGTGATTTAAATGGCCGCTCTTGTAATTGCTGAACACGATCACCAGTCTTTAAAAGCGGCAACGCTCAATGCGCTAGCTGCTGCTCTAGCTTGCTCCCCAGAAGTCGATGTTCTCATTGCTGGTAGCAACGCCCAAGGCGCAGCCCAAGCTGCTAGTCAAGTGGCAGGAGTGCGTAAAGTCATCCAGATCGATGATCCTAGCCTAGCCGATCACTTGGCTGAACCCTTAGCAGCCCAAATCTTGGCCATGGCTAATCAGTACAGCCATATCCTGGCCCCAGCTACGGCCAATGGGAAAAACGTCCTGCCTAGAGTGGCTGCCAAGCTCGATGTAGCCCAAATCTCCGATATCACTAAAGTCATTAGCCCTGATACCTTTGAGCGTCCTATCTATGCGGGTAATGCCATAGCTACGGTGCAATCGAGTGACCCCATTAAAGTCATTACCGTACGCACGACCGGTTTTGATCCCGTTGCCGCTACAGGCGGCTCTGCCCCGATTGAGTCCCTACCAGTTAGTGCCTTAAGCACTCCAGCTGCTTCAAGCTTTATTGGCCGTGAACTGACTAAATCTGATCGTCCAGAGCTCACTGCTGCCAAGATCATTGTCTCTGGTGGGAGAGGTTTAGGTTCTGGTGAGAAGTACCAAGAACTCATTACCCCCTTAGCCGATTGTTTAGGGGCAGCCTTAGGCGCTTCACGCGCAGCCGTAGATGCCGGTTATGTTCCTAATGACTACCAAGTCGGACAAACAGGCAAGATTGTGGCTCCGCAGCTCTATATCGCAGTAGGGATCTCTGGAGCTATCCAGCACTTAGCAGGGATGAAAGACTCTAAGGTCATTGTTGCCATCAACAAAGACCCTGAAGCCCCAATCTTTAGCGTAGCGGACTACGGCCTAGTCGGAGATCTGTTTACGGTGGTGCCGGAGTTGACGAAGGCGTTGGGGTGATTTGCTCTAGATATCTATCATCGTAAAGCTGCCGAGCAATGACCTATATAGCCCCAGTAAAAGATATGCTGTTTGTGATGAACGAATTAGCAGGGCTATCGGACATCATTGCATACCCTAGATTTTCAGCATTAGGTATTAATGCTGAGCTTATACCGCAACTTCTAGAGAAGGCTGCTAAAAATAAAAAGCGTCCTAAGACTCTTATTTTTAAAGATCCACAAGATCTTCCAAAGCTTGTCACAACAGCTTGTAATGAAATCGAAGATGGTTATGACTCATTAATATCAAGCTGTGGAAATATTGCACTCATTGATCGCATTTATCAAAAATGTATTCACCATACCAAACGACATCTTGACGATCGTCCGATTAAAGAGTTTTCTGATGAAGCGCATAAACTCATCACCATTCGCTCGCTTTGTGAATCCTTAAGGGCTCTGGACTATTACTCGGCATCCTTGCATGATGCGATGACCTCTACCGCTAACTCCCACACCATTGGCGTTAATAGGGCTATTTATGAGTTCGTCACCCCAATAAACCAGGGCTTTTCCACAGAGTTCGCTCTAGAGGCTGCGACCATTGGCGCTCAAATTCATAAGTGCTGGAACTTCTCTCCTGAGATCGAGTTGTCCAAGATTTCTGCCAATGATGTAAGTGTCTATATTCATGATCTTGTCATGAATAAAACCATTCGAGATGGCGGGGTAGTAGGTAGGGTTTTGATACGCAAAATCGAAAAAACTGAGGCCGATCTAAAGGATTCTGCATCGCTCAATGCCTTGGTTATTTTGAAATATTTAAGCATGGGCAGGGAAGCCCTTCAGATGGCTATTGAGTGCCTAGTAAAAAATGTTAAAACCGAATCCGACATAGGGTACAGAAGTGGTAAGGCTTATTTGCAGATTTGTGGAATCGTTTTATCTGCCTGGCAAATGGCTAGAGCAGTACTTGCAGCTGAACGTCTGCATGATGACGATAATTATTTTTACGAAACAAAAATTATTACGGCTAGTTTTTTATGGCAAACATATTACCTCGCGTTCAAGCTTTATTAACTTCGCTCACCGAAGGTATTAGCATCTCAGATATTTCAGATCATCAGTAAAGAGTCCTGATCGTGTATGAAAGGCTTTGTCAGTTGAATCTTCTGATAAAAAGGTTCCACCTTGCTCTTTAATCACATCTGAGATTAGTTAGGAGGTAGCAATTGGCTACCCTGTTATCGCAGCCGCCGTCTGATCCTAGGAATGTTGTTCAAAAGACTTTAGAGAAGACTAATAGCAATATTGGCCTTGCTATCAAGTGATTACGAAATAGTCGAGATACTCTAATCACTATCTGAAAATTTTAGGAATGTAAACTTTTCTTAATCTTGATGGATTGGGCATCTCTTTCCTAAACGTAAGCAATAGAGTAGTCTGGGACGATAATCAAAGATCTTTTATAAGGAAATCAGCATGAGTAAAAAGTTAGATCATCTCCCTGAAGGGCAACATTTCCATGATGCAGTTAGCCATCTTGATGATTTAATTTCTGCGGATGGAATCCCAGCAAGCGCAGCCAAGGGAATTATTTATAGCTTGGTTGAAACGCTTGGTTCAATCGTTGGTGATCCCGATCTTCCTGCTCACGTCGTTTCCGGGTATGAAGGCGCCCTAGAGTTAGCTAGGGAAGTGCAAGCTAAGTTGGCAAAATAAATTTCTGATAAATTAGGGTAAACCCTTGACTTTTACGTAAGTATCAGATATAGTGATAACTCGCTGGGGGTTCGCTTCCAGCCTTAAAGAGCGTACAGACGTAAAGTTTTACCGCAGTTGTGGAGACTGTTAGTACGCTCTTTAAAAAATCTTTATCAGTGAAGTTGCCATCTCAAATGGCGGTCAAAAATGACGATGCTTCCTAAAAATCCCAAATCCCAAATCCCAAATTTAAAATAAAAAACAATAACGGCAGGGTCTCTGCTCGTCCCATAAATCCTGAAAATTAGTATTTTTTCTTAGAACCATTCATAATCTAGCCTGGTAAAAATATTCAATGACTATTTAATAAAGGGTGTCATATGGTTTTCAGTAAAAAGATCGTATTAGTTTTGTTAATGGGGGCTCTTAGTGCCTTAATCGGTTGCGTATCCGAGTCCAGCTATAACAATCTAGATCAAGCATATTCACAACTTCAGCAGGCCTATCAAGGTGATGAAGTTGAAATTCGTCAATTGCAAGGCGAGTTACGCATCACTATTAAAGACAAGGTTTTATTCCCTGAAGGTGGCTACCGCTTAAATACTCAAGCTGAGAAAGTTTTGGCAAAAATGGCGCCAACTTTAACTGGATTTAAGAACACTAAAGTCATTGTTAAAGGTTATACCGATAATGTTGCAATTGGTCTGGCTATGCGTAACGAAGGTATCACTACTAACGTAGATTTGTCCTCTAAGCGTGCTGATAACGTAGTGGATTACTTGATCAAACAAGGCGTTTCCCCCTCACTAGTTTCAGCCGAAGGCATGGGTGAAACCAATCCAGTGGCTTCTAATGCTACTGCTGAAGGTCGTGCGCAAAATCGCCGTATTGAAGTGACCTTGGTTGGTCCAGGTACCTAAGCAAATATTTACAAAGGAATAAAAAATGAAAATTCAATGGAAAATTCTGGCTGCAATGTGTTTTGTAGCTGCCGTTACTGCATGTTCTACAACTCCCAATGTTGAAACTCCTTCAGCTGATTTCACTAAAATCACTAACGGAATTTTGACAAGTAGTTATGGAAGAACGATGTATACATTTGATAAAGATCAGGCAGCTTCCGGTACGTCAGAGTGTGTAGCTACTTGTGCTACTAACTGGCCGCCAGTTTATGTTGAGCCTGGCGTCAAAGTTACTGGTGACTTTAACTACATCACACGCAATGATGGTCAAAAGCAATTGACTTATAAAGGTAAACCTTTGTACTTCTATTCAAAAGACAAGAACCCAGGCGATAGAACTGGTGATGGCGTAAATAACACTTGGCATGTTGTAGCTCTATAGTCTGTTTTTAGTTGTACTTGATAAAGTCGCCTGAGGGCGGCTTTATTTTTGCCTGTTTTAAGGGCTATTTACCGTAATATTGAGATAATTATGTTGCAAAGCAGCAAAATTAGCTTGCATCTTGGCCCTAGAGGTTTTAATATGGTGCAGTGCAACATAATTAACCCCATTAAAGGAATCATCATGTTTAAAAATCAATTCGCAGGTAATCAAACGAAATCTATCGAAACCGTACGTGCTTTAGGTCAAACAGCATTAGAAAATGCTCAAGAATTAGCTCAAATCAACTACCAAGCTGCACAAGAAGCTGTAGCTGCTGCTCAAGCTAAGGCTGCTGAGCTAATGAAGGGTAAAGATGCTAAAGCCGCTTTGGAACTCTTGCAAAGCGCTGAAGTTCAAGAAGCTGTTGCTCAAGTAGCTGAATACCAAAAGAAAGTTGCTGAAGTTTTGCGTCGCGGCAATCAAGAATTGGTTGAGGCTGTAGAGGCAGCTATTGATCAATCACAAGACGATTTGAAAGACTTTGTTGCTGCTGCAACTTCAAAAGCTCC
>CAIYZI010000224.1 GCA_903930665.1 uncultured beta proteobacterium | reverse complement strand
CTGGTCCTGAGGGCAGTCCAGTGATATCACCCTCTTTTTCAAGAGTTTGCATATTGATCAAGCTGATCGTAGAGGCGATACGGTTACCAACAAATACATGCTTCTTATCACCCAGTGGACGGAAGTTATGCGCGCCTTTACCAGTAAAAATGCGTTTTACTTCTTTGCGATTTTTCCAGTCAATCACTTGAACGTTATCCTCACCGGTAATGCCGATCAACAAATATTGATCACCAGGCGTCATCCACAATCCAGCAGGTACATGCCCTGTAGGCATCTTCCACAAAACTGTTTGTGTGGCTAAATCAATGGCTGCCAATTCACTTGAATCCTGTAGGGTGATAAAGGCTGTCTTGCTATCGGATGTAAATGCAATGTGGCTCGGAGTTTTACCAAGCTTAATGGATTTCGCCAGCTTGAGATTTGTACCATCCGCAGAATAGATATCCACACGGTTTAAGCGATTACCGTTTGCTACAAACCATTGGCGGTTAGGAGAATAGCCAATTTGGTACGGATCAATAATGTCTGGGATGCGTCCAGTTAACTCACCGTTAGCTGGATTCATGGTCACAACATCGTTACCTGCGGCATTTGCAATCAAAAGGGTTTTTTGATCAGGCGTCATCATCAAGTGATGCGGCTCCTTACCCACAGGAACCGTCTTTGTAACCTGACGGGTTTGCATATCGATCAAACTCACACTGGCATCACCTGAATTCAGAACAATAGCGACTTTTGGCTCGCCTGCTGGGGATGTTTGGGCAGATGTCATTTGACTCTGCAAAGAGAAAACCAAGAAAATGCCCGAAAGAGCGCTGAAAACACCTTTAAAAACCGAATATTTATGCATAACCCCTATTGTAAGCAATTAAGACCCTACTTTTAAGGTGTGAAGGGTCTTGAATTGATCTAGCGCAAGCTAGCTAAAACCTTTTCTAGGCGCTTTAAGGACATCGGGGTTGGAGTTTTAAGTTCCTGGGCATACAAAGCCACCCTTAACTCCTCCAATTGCCACCTAAAATCCCGCAAACCTTGATCTTCGCTCAGCTGATAAGCTGAACCTGCCTTGTGGCCCTGAATCAGTTTTTGCCATGGACGAGCAACGGATTCCCAATCTTTTTGGCATTGAACATCACGCGCCAGATTGGATCGTAATTTATCTATTCTCATAGCAACGGCCTTGAGATAACGCGGGATGTGCACTAACTGCTCATAGGAAATTTCAGCAACAAATTTTTCAAAGATTAACTGTTGTAGTTGAGACTGAATATCCGCATAAGCAGATGCGGATGCCGCTTTCGCCTGCGGTAATTTTTTCTGTAAGTCTGCATAGGCCTGCAATGCTGCCAAAGTATGTCTAGCAACCTCTTGAGCGATCAAAGCCAACCTTGGCTTTCCATGCTGTACTCGCTCATTAAATTGCTCAGCATGAATCGGCAATGGGTCAGCCATAAAGGCTCTTTCAATTGATAGATTTAAGATTTGCTCTATCAGTTGATCAATTGAGCCAATATTAATAAATAGCAGGCCAATCTCTCGTACCCCTGGCAATTGTTTTTGTAAGGCCTTTAGGGTTTCTTTATTGCTTAATGCAAAAAGCCTACGCAACCCTTGCCAATGCAATTTTCGAGCCTCCTCTAAATCGTCAAAAACCTCTAAATCACAAAAATCAACACGATCCACTAATGCTGGATAACCAAACAAGGTTTTGTTGCCTTTTTGAATTTCTAGCGTTTCTGGCAGCTCCCCGAACTCCCAAGTTCGATAGCCACCCTGCTCAACCTGACGACCTGCTAAAGGCATTGTTTTATCTTGAGGGGTCTTTTGGGAATGACCTTCAAGTGTTTGACGCGCAGGCGTAGAAAGCTCACTCTCCATTGCATCCTGTGCAATTGCCTGAAAAGCGCTACGTGCTGCCCCGCCATACTCAGCCCGTAAACGGGCAAGGTTTCGCTCAAGCTCTAACTGGCGACCATGTTCATCAATTAACCTAAAATTCATTGATGAATGGAGAGGCAATGCCTCTGGTCGAAAATCAGTGCGTTTAATTTCTAAACCGCGTTCTTGACGAATATCACTAATCAGACTATCGAGATAATCACCTGAACCATAAGCATTGGATTCAAGCGCTCTTTCTAAGAAAGCTTTTGCATACTCTGGCAATGGCACGCAATGCCGTCTGATTTTCTGAGGTAAGGTTTTGAGCAGTAGCAAAGTCTTCTCTTCGCACATGCCTGGAACCAGCCACTCACAACGGCGTCCATCGATTTGATTTAAGGATGTCAGCGGCACCACCAAGGTCACACCATCTTTTGGACTACCGGGTTCAAAGTGATAGGTTAGGGATAGCTCCGTTCCCCCTACGGCCATCTTTTTAGGATAACGATCTACGGTGATTCCAGCGGCCTCATGGCGCATTAAATCGTTCTTACTTAAACGCAATGCCTTATCAGCCTCAAGACCCGTTTTAAGATCCCGTTTAAACCAAGCCTTCATACCCTCTCGACTCATCACATCCTTAGGGATGGCAGAGTCGTAAAACGCAAAGAGCAAGTCATCATCCACCAATACATCAGGACGACGTGAACGATGCTCTAAGGCTTCGATTTCTTTAATTAAACGGCGGTTATGCCAAAAAAAGCCAAGCTCTGGATATTTCTTTTTAGCCTCAAGCTCTGTCTCACGGGCTAAGGCTGGCGTATCCATTCGCCCGAACAATTCCTCTTCTACCAAGGCTTTGCGCATAAAGAGTTCACGAGCCTCTTCGGGATTGTGAGCCTCATATCTCACTCGTCTGCCATGATAAATAGGCAAGCCATATAAAGTGCCTCGCTCAAAGGCCATCACCTCACCTTGACGGTTATCCCAAAAGGGATCACTCAAGGATTTAACCAATCGATGGGCTGCAACCTTTTCAACCCAAAGAGGTTCAATCTTGGCTATGGTGCGCGCATACATGCGATTGGTTTCTTGCAACTCCCCAGCAAGAATCCAAGCGCCAGCTTTTTTTCCAATGGTAGAGCCAGGCCAAATAAAAGGCCTAATACCTCGAGCGCCCACATAGCTACCGGTTTTGCTACCACGCTCTTGAGATTTTTCATCTTCTTCCTTTTTGGCGACATAACCTAATAAACCTGTTAGCAGTGATAAATGAACTTGTTCATAAGTAGCGGCTAAAGCATTTTGCTTCCAACCCTTTTCGCCCAACATGGTGTGTAACTGACCATGGACATCGCGCCATTCACGCATACGCCTTGGCGATAGAAATTTACTTCGGCAAAGGTTTTCGAGCTGTCGATTGCTGTGCTTATGTTGCAAAGCCTCTTGATACCAATTCCAAAGTTTTACAAAACTTAAAAACTCAGAACGCTCATCTGCAAACTGAAGATGAGCTTGATCCGCTGCAGCAGCTTGTTCTAGGGGTCTTTCGCGTGGATCCTGTGTAGCCAAAGCCGAAGCAATAATCGTCACTTCCCGCAAAGCGTTTTGATCTTTAGCCGCCAAAAGCATTCTGCCAATGCGGGGGTCTAAAGGGAGATCTGATAATTGCTTACCGATCGGCGTTAATTTAAAACTGGGGTTTGAGTCCTTACTATCGACATGAGATTCTTCATCAAAAGCAATAGCCCCTAATTCATCTAACAATTGAACGCCATCAGCAATGGCACGTCCCATGGGTTTATCAATAAATGGAAAGTCTTGAACTCTTGCCAGGCGCAATGAGCTCATCCGCAATATCACTGCAGCTAAAGAACTACGCAGTATTTCTGGGTCCGTAAATTTTGGACGTGCTTGATAGTCTAGTTCGCTATATAAACGAATGCAAATGCCATCGGAAACCCGGCCGCAACGCCCTGCTCTTTGATTGGCCGCAGCCTGAGAGATAGGCTCAATTTGTAACTGCTCAACCTTATTGCGATAGGAATAGCGTTTAACCCGCGCCAAACCGCTATCAATCACATAGCGAATATTTGGCACAGTCAGGGAGGTTTCAGCAACGTTTGTTGTCAGAATAATTCTGCGGCCACTACCCGGACTAAATACCCTTTCTTGCTCGGCGACAGACTGACGTGCAAATAAACTTAATATTTCCGGATGAAAGCTCTGCTGCAAGACATGGTCTTTTCGTAATGCCTCTGCGCAATCTCGAATCTCTCGCTCTCCTGGTAAGAAGACAAGTACATCGCCCGACCCTTTTGCGCCTTCTTGCCAAACATGGGTGATTGCCTCGGTTACCGCATCGGAAATCTCCTTGGCTTCCTTGGACTCCTTTTTTCCATCAGGCTTTTTATCTGGCTCTAACGGAGCATAACGCTGCTCTACAGGGAACAAACGCCCGCTGACCTCGATGACTGGTGCTAACTTTCCACCAATCGAAAAGTGTTCTGAAAACCGCTGGGCATCAATCGTGGCCGAGGTGATGATTAGTTTCAGATCTGGGCGTTTAGGCAGTAATTGCCGTAAATAGCCTAATAAAAAATCAATATTTAAACTGCGCTCATGAGCCTCATCAATAATGAGCGTGTCATATGCCTTTAACTGAGGGTCACGCTGAGTTTCGGCGAGCAAGATGCCATCGGTCATCAGCTTAATTGAGGCACCTTGGCTGGTTTTATCTGCAAACCGCACTTGATAACCTACATCCTGACCAATAAGCCCACCAAGCTCTTGAGCAATGCGCTTGGCCGTCGCAGTTGCCGCTATTCGACGTGGCTGAGTATGCCCAATCAGGCGACCCCCATTCATCGTCCCCCTACCCATTTCTAGGCATATTTTAGGTAATTGGGTCGTCTTACCCGATCCCGTTTCCCCGCAAACAATGACTACTTGGTGAGACGCAAGCGCATCTTTGATGATTTGCCGTTGACCGGAAACG
>CAIYZI010000223.1 GCA_903930665.1 uncultured beta proteobacterium | reverse complement strand
GCCACCATATCTCGATCGCCAGCTTTGCCCGTTTCTTTTTCGACAATAGAAGAGAGGATCAGAAGCTGATATGGCGTTCTAAGAGGGCTTTCTGCACCCTTTTGAGCCCAAGCCTGTGCCAATTGCTTTTGCATGGCCTGAGAGGCTCTGAGGTAGATGGCAGTATCGAGCTCATCTGGGTCAAATACATAAGTATCGGGGAAGAAAAGACCTTCATCTCCAGGATAGTTTAAGTTCAATTGCGCTAAAAGTTCTTTTGAACTCATTCCAGCTGTTTTATGGATTAAGGCTGGATGCGCATCTACTAAGGCTCGTAATTGCCAGATGGTCATGCCTGGAATAATGGCAATCGTTTCTCGAACCCGATCCCCTCTAGCTATTTGGAGCAAAATTTGCCCAAGACTGGCATTAGGTAAGAGCAAGTAGGTACCGGGTTTTAGTTTGGAGCCCACAAATAATGCTCTAGCGCCAATAAAAAATCCCAATGGATAGATTTGGATGCCTTGTTGCGCAAGCTGCTCACCTATACTCATGAGACTGGACTGAGCTTGAATTTTGACCTTATACGCATGTATATCCGAGGTATTGGCTTGCGAAGGAACTACTGGCCATAAAAAAACTATGCCATAGACTAAGCCAATGAAGACAATCACCCATATCAAAAGATTGCTAAGTGGATTTGACTTAGCATTTTTAACAAACAGATTGCGCTTAGGAAATTTTTTACTCATCAGGCTATGATAAAAGCTCATGACAATTCACCAGCAAAAAACCCCCATACCCACCGGCTCGATTGAAGCCGGTCTTTGCCCTTTGCCACAATGGGGTCTTATTCTCGTAGAAGGGCCAGATGCGGCCACCTTTTTACACAATCAACTGACCAATGCGGTTTTAGGGCTAGAGCGTACCTATCCCCCTCAGTCAGCCCAAGATCATTCAGCGGTCAGATTGGTTGGCTATTGCAGCCCCAAAGGCCGTTTGATGTCTAGCTCATGGCTTGGTCTATTTCCTGCAAACGCGTCTGCGGATGATCGTTTTGCTTTGTTTATCTCTAAAGATATCGCTGCAACTTTTGCCAAGCGCTTATCGATGTTTGTCTTGAGATCCAAAGTTAAGGTGATGGATGTTTCTGAGCAATGGGTGATAACTGGTCAATATGGATTAGGATGTCAAATTACACCGACTACCAATGAGCCTGAAAGTTTCACATTAAGGTTGCCTGATGTCTTCATTGGTGGCCAAAGTGTTTCACGCTTTTTACAGGCTAAAGCTAATAATTCATCTGAAGACTTAGCTAACCCGAGTGGTGATGTTGAGGTTTGGAATTACCTAGAGGTGATTAGCGCCATTCCTCGAATTGTTTTGGCAACCCAAGAACAATTCGTGCCGCAAATGATTAATTTTGAATCCGTTGAAGGTGTGGATTTCAAAAAAGGTTGCTACCCAGGCCAGGAAATTGTGGCTCGCAGCCAATATCGCGGAGTAATTAAAAGAAGGCTGCAATTAGCTCACTTTATGAATGAAGGCACTGAAATCAAACCAGCTTTCTGTCAGCCTGGTACGGAGGTGTTTCATTCAAATGATCCAGCGCAACCAGCCGGAATGGTGGTGCTTTCAGCACTTAATCCATTCATATTAAATCGCATTGATCTACAGGTCGAATGCAAGCTAGAGGCACTTGAAGATGGTCGGCTGCATTTGGGCTCTATTGAGGGACCTGAGTTGATAATAGATTTACTGCCCTACCCTTTAATAGAAATTTGATTTAGAAAATTTATGTGTCTGATTCTTTTTGCCTGGAAATCTCATCCCGACTATCCGCTTGTTGTTGCGGCTAATCGTGATGAATTCTACGAACGCGATACCGATAGCATTTCCTGGTGGCCAGAACATCCTCATATTTTGGCTGGTCGTGATCGTGCAGATGTTTTAGGCAGCCCTGGAACTTGGTTGGGTTTTTCAAATGCCGGCCGCTTTGCAGCTCTCACCAATGTCCGTGCGCCAAGCGAGAAGAAGCCAGATTCTAGAACCCGTGGTGAGCTATCACTCATGTATCTTGCTGGTCAGTCTCGACCGATGGGCTTTGTTCAAGAGCACTCTAAACGTTTTGAACAATACAACGGCTTTAATTTGCTGATGGCGGATTTAAGTGACCCTGAAAACTCTGAAATGCATTGGGTTAGCAATCGTCTAATGATGGGTGAAAAAGTTCGCCCTCGTAAAGTTTATCCAGCCCAACCCTTAACTCCAGGCGTCTATGGGTTATCAAACGCTATGCTAGATACTCCATGGCCAAAGGTAAATCATCGTGTTGCAGCCTTTGCGCAAACCTTGGCAATGGATCATGGTGACCTCAGAAATGCTGATCATTACTTACGCCTTTTGGCCGACACCCATCAAGCTAGTGACCATGAATTACCCAGTACCGGTGTTAGTAAGGACTGGGAAAAAGCTTTATCCGCGGCATTTATTAAAACGCCTTCTTATGGCACCCGTGCCAGCACCGTTCTTCGTGTACGAAAAGATGGTAATTTTGAAATGGTTGAGCGTCGCTTTGATATGAATGGCACCATCGGTCATGATGTCGTGACCGGGCAAATCAGTGCCGCCTCAGGGTCTAACTTAGCTGTTTAATTCTGTAGATGCTTAAACGGTGCGATGGTCGTCGTTTACAACGCGCTCGCCATTAGCATTACGGGTTGGTAAACGTTTCAGGTATTTAAACGTACCTGTAGCCATACAACACACTTCACCTTGATCGTTGTAAAGCTTGGCTTCACAAAATGCCATTGTCGCGGTGTGGCGAACGGTATCTGCCTTAACTCGCAAAATTCCATTAGCAGCTTGCATGAAATTGTTTTTTAATTCAATTGTCACGACACTGCGATCTCCAGGGTCGGCCGAACGAGCCGCAACAGCCATTGCTACATCCATTAATGTCAAGAGAACGCCTCCATGGGCAACTTCCCACGTATTGGTATGTTCTGGTTTAAGGGCGAGAAGAATCTCCCCTTTACCCATTTCTGCGCTAATTAGACGCACCCCTAAAAGCTTCAAAAAGGGAACATTAAGCTCCTCACCAAGATTAGCTAATTGGGTAGCAGCGTTAATTTGAACTGTATTTGTCATAGGGTTATTTTAGTAGCTTAAGACGGCTATGGGAATTCCCCCTAGAATAGACGAATATGGCATTTACCTTAAGTGGTGATGATGTTTGTCACACGATCTCCCCTACCCCAATTACTGCCCCCTATTGGGTGGCTTTTTCCTCATCTGCCGCAGAGTTGATTGGACTCCCCTTATCCGCTGATGGATTTCCAAAAGATAAGGGATGGCTAGACATCCTCGCGGGAAATCAAACATCGAGTGAAAATCATCAATTTTTAGAGCCTAAAGCCACCGCTTATAGCGGCCATCAATTTGGGATGTGGGCTGGGCAACTAGGTGATGGGCGTGCCATCTTGCTAGGTGAAATCTCCGGTCAAGAATTACAACTCAAAGGCTCAGGAAAAACCCGCTACTCCAGAATGGGGGATGGTCGCGCTGTTCTACGATCTTCTATCAGAGAGTTCCTGTGTAGCGAAGCAATGCATGCACTGGGAATGCCAACCAGTCGGGCTTTAGCTATTGTCGGTAGCAAACAAACCGTTGTTCGTGAAACTTTGGAAACTCTTGCCGTGTGCGCTCGGCTTGCACCTAGCTTTATCCGAATTGGCCACTTTGAACATTTTGCATCCCTCGGGTCAATTGATCGTCTTAAAGAGCTGGCTGATTTGTTAATTCAGGACCATTATCCGGAATGTTCCAATACGAACGAGCCTTATCTGGAATTGTTCTCCGCTATTTGCAAACGGAACGCACTATTAGTAGCCCAGTGGCAAGCCGTGGGCTTTTGTCATGGCGTATTAAATACTGACAACATTAGTGCATTAGGCCTAACGATTGATTATGGGCCTTTTGGATTCTTAGATTATTTTCAAATTGACCACATCTGCAACCATAGCGATCAAGGTGGTCGCTATGCCTATCATCGCCAACCCCAAATCATGCATTGGAATATGGCCTGCTTGGCTAGCGCAATCTTGCCGCTGATCCAGCTTAACCATGCCGATGAGCAGGCTCAGACTTTATTGAAGAGTGCTTTAGATAACTTTTCTGTTATCTACGCGCAGTCATGGCAATCTCACTTTCGTCAGAAGTTGGGACTTCAAATCAACCTAGATGACGATGTGCAATTGATAGAGCGCTTATTACAAGCGATGCATGATTCCAGAGTGGATTACACAGGCTTTTTCCGCCAACTCTCTCAGATAAAGCGCACTTCAGCCATAAAAGATATTTCACTAAGAAATCAATTTATTGATCGGGTTAACATCGATCAATGGTTTACGGATTATTTAACCAGACTTCAATCTGAATCCTGTGAGGACTTGGAAAGAGCCCAATTGATGAATAAAGTGAATCCAAAGTACATTCTTAGAAATCATCTTGCGCAAATCGCTATTGAAAAAGCCCAAAAAGATGATTTTTCTGAGATTAATAAATTATTAGAAATTCTGAGTCACCCATTTGATGAGCAGAGTGAAAATGAACTGTATTCAATGCCCCCCAGCTCTGACGTAGATTATGTTTCTGTGAGTTGTTCTTCATAGTGATTTAAAGATTTTTGCGAATATTGCACAAAAGGATTCATGATGACAAAAACTGATCAAGACTACAAAAAAGAATTAAGTGAAGTGGAATACAAAGTCACAAGAGAAGGTGCAACTGAAAGACCTTTTACCGGTAAATACTGGGATCATTGGGATAAGGGTCAATACAAATGCGTTTGTTGTGGAACTCCTTTATTCGCCTCAGATACAAAGTTTGATGCTGGCTGTGGTTGGCCAAGCTATAACGCCCCAGAAGATCAGAGTGCAGTTATTGAGCTTAAAGATAGCTCTCATGGGATGATTCGGACTGAAGTGCGCTGCTCAAAATGCAATGCCCATTTAGGGCATGTCTTTAATGATGGCCCTCAACCTACAGGCTTAAGATATTGCATTAACTCTGCCTCACTCAAATTTGAGCCAAGCGAGAATGCAAAACCCAACGAATCAAAGTGAGCCTTCTAAATACCTGGATAATTGACTGATGAAATTTTTATTTGACCTCTTCCCTATTATCTTATTTTTTATCGCCTTTAAATTAGGCGATATCTACAGCGCAACTATTGTTGCCATGGTCGCTACCATTTTGCAGATTCTGTGGGTCTATTACCGTCATCGCAAAATCGATGCAATGCAATGGGTCAGCCTGGTGATGATTTTGGTCTTTGGTAGCCTAACGATTTTTTTGCATAACAAAACCTTCATTCAACTTAAACCTACTGCGCTGTATTGGTTATTTTCAGCAGTACTTTTCATCAGCGCCCAATTCTTCCAAAAAAATTGGATTCAGGTCTTAATGGGTAAGCAAATTACCCTCAAACCCCACCGCTCTACTTCTATGTGGCTTAAGTTAAACCACGCTTGGGCTATCTTCTTTTTCCTGATGGGTGCCCTCAATCTTTATGTAGCATTTGAATACTCAGAAGAAGCCTGGGT
>CAIYZI010000222.1 GCA_903930665.1 uncultured beta proteobacterium | reverse complement strand
GTTGCGAATCTTGGGTATGGATGTTGGCATGAACACTATGGGCGCTTAATTATTCGCTTAATGAGTTTGATAAATGAATAGATTGAATAAGATCGTGAGGATCTGATATCAGGCAGCCTTATTCAAGATGCCTGAAAGATTTATCAAGATTGGCAATACGAATCTTGGTATCACCAATTAACTCCTCAATTTTTCCAGCCGATGCTGTTGAAATCTCTGATAACTTCTGAAACTCTCCTGCCAAAACTGCAATACCACGGGCAGACTCCCCCGCATTGGCCGCTTCAATCGCAATGTTGAGGGAGAGCAATTTAGTTTGAGCAGCAATATCGTTAAGAACCGTGGCAATCTGACTGATTTGATTTCCGGAATTCAGGACCTCATCCATCGCTAAGTTGGTATTAGTGCGATTTAAATGCTCCTGATTGGTATTTTTCAGAAAGCCCGTATAAATCATCTTGTCATTTAAGTAGATCTTAGAGACAGACAACTGTCCAAAGATCTTGCTACCGTCTTTACGAGTAATTTCCACCTCACGAGTCTTGCCAACAATCTTATTGACACCTGTAGTGCGGTTCGCATTGATGTATTTATCGTGATTAGGCTGGATGTCAATTGGTACCAGCATTTTGACGTTATGACCTAATACCTCATCCCGCCCAAAGCCAAACAAGTGCTCTGCTGCCGCATTAAAGAAAGTGACACAGTTGTTTTCATCAATTGAAACTACAGCATCAATGGCCTGTTCTAGCGTCTGTTTAAGCATCTCGAATGCTTTACGCTCCGGGGTAATATCTTTCATAAAGCCGGTATAGATGATCTTATTTCCCAGTCTTACCTTAGATACTGAGAGCTGCCCCCAAATCTTCGTACCATCTTTACGGGTAATTTCCACCTCACGGGTTTTACCCACAATCTTGTTCACGCCCGTAGTGCGGTTAGCGTTGACATATTTATCGTGATTAGGCTGGATATCAGCAGGCACAAGCATTTTGACGTTCTGCCCCATGACCTCTTCACGACTGTATCCAAATAAGTGTTCTGCGGCGGCATTGTAAAAAGTCACACAGTTATTTTCGTCAATCGAAACCACCGCATCGACAGCCTGCCCTAGAATTTGCACATACCTTTCCCGCTCATCCTGAATCTCGGTAGCATCTCGAACGATTGCACTATAAATAAACCCGCCACCCAAGGTAATTTTTGATAAAGACATACTTCCTAGGGAAACGCCCCCATCCTTACGCAAAATTTTGACTTCCCGAATGGAGTCTTTCCATTTATCCAATTGATTGGAGATCGGGATATTTTGAGCACCCTCAAACAAGGTGGTGATATTTTTACCAAAAATCTCATTATGAGAGTATCCCCATAACTTCTGGGCAGACTTATTGAAGAAAATAACATCACCACCTGCGCTTACTTCAATGATCGCATCTAAGGATTGATCAAACGCTTCGCGAAACCCAGGGGACTCGGGAGATTTAAATAATCCTCTAAAAAAATTCAACATAAATTACTTTACTCACCCTATTCTCAACGATGACATCAGAATCTATCACTACAAGTTCATTCTAGACCTATTAAAGCCCTCTGCAAGGCGGTAAACAGGCATTTAAGGGCATTCAAAAGGTCGAAAAATTGATTCAAATCAAATAAGAAGATACAGACGTAGATAATGGAAGATCACCCCTGGCAAATGAAAGCCAACGAGAAGAAAACATGGAAGAACGAACCGCTCAACTCAACACTCAATGCCAATGTATTAGCGTTGATGAAACAAAGCTCAATACCGAGGTTCACCGCCTCATCCATGACTTAGGACTTGCGGATCAAGTTGCTGAAAAAGTTGGTGCGATGCTTTCTAAAAACGGAGTATTTATATCCGCC
>CAIYZI010000221.1 GCA_903930665.1 uncultured beta proteobacterium | reverse complement strand
GTACCTATGACGGTATTGTGTACAACGTCGAGATGATTAAAGAAATGCTGGACGGTAAAGTCGATTCATTGCATTTCGATGAGGCTTGGTTGCCTCATGCAGCTTTTCATCCATTCTATAAAGATATGCATGCGATTGGTTCGGATCGCAAGCGTACTAAAAAGAGTTTGATGTTTGCCACTCAGTCTACGCATAAGTTATTGGCCGGACTATCGCAAGCCTCACAAGTCTTAGTTCAAGACGCAGAAGAGCATAAGCTTGATCGCGATTGTTTTAATGAGGCTTACTTGATGCATACCTCAACAAGCCCTCAGTACGCCATCATCGCTTCTTGCGATGTGTCAGCGGCCATGATGGAGTCTCCTGGCGGCACCACTTTAGTAGAAGAGTCCATTGCAGAAGCAATGGATTTTCGTCGTGCGATGCGTGAGGTGGATGATCAGTTTGGGGCAGATTGGTGGTTCCAGGTTTGGGGTCCAGATCACCTGACTGAAGATGGTATTGGCGAGCGCTCGGACTGGGTTTTGGAGCCAAATGCTAGTTGGCATGACTTTGGCAATCTTGCCAAAGACTTTAATATGCTCGACCCGATTAAAGCTACCATTGTTACGCCTGGTTTAGATATCGAGGGTAACTTTGGTTCAATGGGCATTCCTGCAAGTATTGTGACTAAATACTTAGCGGAGCACGGTGTGATTGTTGAGAAGTGCGGTTTGTATTCTTTCTTCATCATGTTCACGATCGGTATTACTAAAGGCCGTTGGAATACCTTGGTAACTGAACTGCAGCAATTTAAAGATCACTTTGATAAGAATGCGCCGCTATGGAAAGTCTTGCCAGAGTTTGTGGCCAAACACCCCCGCTATGAGCGTGTAGGTTTAAAAGATATTTGCCAGCAAATTCATGAGTTCTATAAGGGTCGTGATGTAGCGCGCATGACAACGGAAATGTATACCTCCAATATGGTTCCAGCCATGATGCCTTCAGAGGCTTGGGCAAAGATGGCGCATAAAGAGGTCGATCGTGTGCCACTTGATCAATTGGATGGTCGTGTCACAGCAATGTTGGTTACTCCATATCCGCCAGGTATTCCGCTATTAATTCCAGGCGAGCGTTTTAATAAACGGATCATTGATTACCTCTACTTTGCACGCGACTTCAATGAGAATTTTCCTGGTTTTGAAACCGATATCCATGGCTTGGTTAAGGCCCAGGTTAATGGACGTAGCGAGTATTACGTAGACTGCGTAAGGCAAGAGCGCGATATCACGCTGTAAATCAAGAGAAGTATTGTTCTGCGGGCAGGCCTTTTAAGCGAAGGCCTGCTTGATAGATTTACCCTTCAATACCCGTGACAGCGGTTTTAAACTTAAGCCACCCCAAGTAAATCAAAGTGATAAGTCAGCCCCCCAAATTCTTTAGGGGAAATGTAGGATTGCTTTCCTAGGCTCTTCCACTGCACCGGGCTTTTGAAATTTGGCCCGTCATATACAAATGTATGAAATTCACCATTCTCCCCGCAAACATCTACATTGCCCGGTAAGTTTTCAAGATAGCGGCGATG
>CAIYZI010000220.1 GCA_903930665.1 uncultured beta proteobacterium | reverse complement strand
TGTATGGGGGCTTTATAGATAGACACCCTTACTTACTGTCCTCGTAATGCCCTTTATTGGGAATAATATGACGAACCCCACCCTTAGGGCTTTCAACATCACCCTTGCGCCTAGGTATTAAATGTACATGGCAATGGAAAATAGTTTGTCCAGCAGTTTCGCCACAATTCATCCCAATGTTGTATCCATCAATTGAAGCATCTGAACTATCCAAGAAATCTTTCTGGGAATCTATTAACTGATTAATTGCATTAATTTCAGCCTGAGAAAGCTCAAAATAATCTTTCGTATGCCTTTTTGGTATGAATAGGGTGTGATGCTTGGTGACCTCAAACCCATCTCTAATTGCATAGGCTAGGGTATTCTCATCGATAACTCTTCTCCTATCGTCTGTCTGGATCTGGCAAAAAAGACAGTCTTTTTCTCGATGCTCATACTGGGCATTAGTATTCCTAAAATCCGTGTCGTCCTTATTGTTCTTTTGAGCATTGCAGGTATAGCAAAGGGCTTGATAATTAGCTATGTCGTCTTTGCCACCCAAACTCTTTGGGATGATGTGATCGACTTCTAGATTCTTCTCCTCGTTAGAGATGCCGCATAGCTCACAGCGACCTTTGGCTCGTTTAAGCACCTCATATCGGATAGTCCCTGACACAGGTCTTCTACCTCGTCTACGATGATCCCATTGCGCTCCTTGTCGTTTTAATTCATATTCATTTATCTTAGATTGGCATAGGGTGGTTAATTCTGTGATCTCTTGTTGGGATAAGGACTGAACCCCTTGAAGTAGGTAGTGATCATTATCCTTGGTAGTAATTTTTCGCTTATTGGTAAGAACATCACCTACCATTCGTTTAACTATCTGAGAGTAATACTCAATTTGGGATGGGTCTTTATTGAGAATGGCTTGAGCTATTTGAGTGACCGATGCCTTCCCTTGATTATTTAAAAGCTCTATCAGCATGACGGGCTGATAAATATGCGACATAGACATGTCTTGCGTTATAAACTTTTTAAGCTCTGAAAAGTTCACTGTTCAACCTTGTTTGAAAATTCTTTTAGCTCAATCCATTGATTCATTGAAAGCACTCCAATTTAGGACTGCGTTGATCTTGATAATAACCAATACTGGTTAGATGAGCTAAGGTTATTTATGAAATTAGCCCATGAAGAGTGCGATGCTCTTTAAGATACCTTCGATGTTCAGCTTTAATAAATCGTAGCTTTTTAAATTCACTTAGCCCAAGTGAATGGATCTGAGCTTTTGTAAGTTTCGGAGATTTTATTAAAGCCCCATCATCCCCAAAGCCAATTAGCCCTGTATCAAATAATGCATCTACATGAGCCGCTAGTAGTAGTCCATTATATTTATCAAGTCTTTCTTGATTTGTGGACAGCTTCCATGATTTAGCATGAGAAGCAACTAATACCTCAGGGATATCACATTCAGTTAATGCGCATTTTCCACCCCAGAGGGTGAACATATTCTTTCTATATATGCCTTGACCAATTCGTGATTGAACAAGTGATGCCCTCTCTGTAGGCTTCAGTACAACACCCTCAGCTTGCTCAATGAACTCAAATTCAACCTGCTCAGCTTCGCTGCTCTGAAAAACAAGATCAGACCATTGACTACGCAAAGCTTTAAGAAGCGGCTCTCTTAACCTCCATTGAAATTCTCCAAACTCATCCCTAATGCCACTGACTATCGCCAAAGCCTGTGTTTGATGCGGCAAATTATTAACCTTGAAATATTTAGCAAATAATCCTCCAAGACGACCATATTGAAGGTTACCCACTCTATAGTTTTTATACCCACCAAGCTCAGCTAGTTTTCGCATAGACAAGCAATGATTAGGGTCATTTGCATGACCAACCAACATCTCAACTTGATTCTCAGTCATTGAAGGCTCAATAGTTTGCAAAGCCCTTAAAAAATCGTTCTCAGTCAATAAATCAATATGGGCTAAATTTTTAGGGGGCTTATTTGATGATTTATTGTTTGTATCTTTACTGGACTTAACAAAAGTCGCAAAGTTTCGAGGTAATAAACATAAG
>CAIYZI010000219.1 GCA_903930665.1 uncultured beta proteobacterium | reverse complement strand
GGCTTTGCGGATGCCACCGGCAGTCTCTAATGCATTTGTTTCGGGTGAGTATTGGATATGTAAGCCAAATTGCGAGCCATTACCTAAGGTGTCCTCAATTTTTTGCCCTAACCAAGCGTGGTTGATCACTATTTGTCTGATGCCCGCATGCGAGAGCACTTCTAGGTGCCAAGAGAGTAATGATTTCCCTTGAATTTGTAATAAAGGCTTTGGTAATTCATCCGTTAAGGGGCGCATGCGCTCCCCTCTACCTGCAGCTAGCAGAAAGCAGGGCAGTACCTTTGACGGTGAGTTTGAATTAGTCATTACCGTTTAGGCGGGTGGATTCCAAGATGCGCGCCAAAGGTTTTAATTCTATATAACGATTTGCAGTGGCAATTGCATAGTTCAGCACCAAAGGAATGTCGTTGAGGTATCCATCTTTTCCATCACGATGAAAGAGGCGCGCAAAGATACCTAAAACTTTTAGATGGCGTTGCAAACCCATCCATTCAAAATCGCGATAGAACTGGCCAAAATCGGTTGGCATTGGTAGTCCTGTACGACGACCCTCTTCCCAAAATTTAATCACCCAGTCGATCACTTTTTCTTCTGGCCATGCAATATAAGCATCTTTCCATAATGAAGAAGCATCATAGGTAATTGGTCCATAAACGGCATCCTGAAAATCCAATACACCAGGATTATTTTGTTCTGTAACCATTAGATTTCGTGAATGAAAATCCCGATGTACGTACACCTTTGACTGGCTCAAGTTATTTTCAATAATTAGCGCAAACGCTTGTTTGAGCTGTAAGTCCTGAATTTCGCTTAATTCAATATTGAGGTGTTTTTTTAAATACCACTCAGGAAACAAATCCAACTCACGTTGCAAGAGTGCTTCATCATAATTTGGTAATACATCAGGTTTGCTAGCCAATTGCATTTGGACTAATGCATGTGTGGCATCTTTGTAAAGGTGATTTGCGGTGTCATCACTAAGCTCTGAAAGATAGGTTTTATTTCCAAGATCGCTTAGCAATAAAAAGCCTTGTTCAAGGTCTTTTTCAAGAATTTTGGGTACGTTCAGACCCGCTTCATCGAGTAACAAATCCACCTTTATGAAGGCGTCTAAAGGTTCATACTGGGGAGGGGCATCCATAACGATAAAGGTCCAAAAATCTGGATTTTGGGACTGAATACGGAAATATCGTCGAAAGCTGGCGTCTGCCGAGGCTGGGGCTAAAGTGGGGAGATCTAATTGCCAGCTAGCTTCAAGGCCTTTTAGCCAGTTGCGCAGGGTATTTAAGCGGGAGTCGGTCATGGTCGATTCGTATAATAAGGCGGGTCTGGATATATGAGTCATTATCGCCGTCGCGCCGGCCTTTGCGCCCCTCTTTTTTTAGCTGTAACCCTGCGCGTACTGATGGGGGTTGCATTGCTGCAATTTGCCCTCTTTGCGGGCGCTCAAGCACCTGCTCCATTAACACCAAATGCACAGTCTTCAGCCAATACGGTTTTGATCCCAGATCGTGGGGGGGTAACCGTTTTAAAGTTGGATGATCAGCTACGTGTGGGTCAACCTATAGCTGATGGCAATGCCCTCACTTTTACTTCAAGTGACTCTATTGACGGAGTGGTAGATCGTGAAATGCATTTAAATGGCCGTGCACAAATTCGTCGCAACGGAGCGGTCATTAAAGCGGATCAGATTGTCTATAACCCAGATACGGATATTGCGGATTTAAAAGGTCATGCAGAGTTATCAAAAGGTAACACCACTTTCAGCGGACCTAAAGCGCAATTTAAGGTTGATGCGCGTGAAGGTGAAATGGAGACCCCAAGTTATGAGCTTCGTGATAACCGTGCAAGTGGTACAGCACAAAAGTTAACGATTGAAACTTCAGATGTTTTTGTTTTCGATCACGCAACCTACACCACCTGCACTTCAGAAAATTTAGATTGGTATTTCACAACCAGTAGGCTTGAAATTGATAATGAGCAAAAGGAAATGGTAGGCACCAATGGTGTGATGCATTTCTTTGATGTCCCAATTGCTTATGTTCCTTATTTCACTGCTCCAACTTCCAGTCAGCGTCGGTCGGGAATACTTGCGCCGGTAGCAGGTTACAACTCGAACAATGGTTTTGATATCACGCAACCTTATTACGTCAACATCGCCCCTAATCGTGATTTACTGTTACTGCCTCGCTATATGAGCGAGCGCGGCTTACAGCTGGGCGCTGGATATCGTTTTATGGACTCCACTTATACCGGGACCTTAGGAGGCGATTATCTGCATGATCTAAAAACAGGAACAGATCGCTGGCGTTATGACTGGCAGCAGCGACAGGTATTTTCTGGTGCGATGGGCCCTGGCGGAATACCGATGCCTGGAGCTTGGGCTGGTTATGCAAATGTGTCTCGTGTTTCCGACAATATGTACCCAACGGATTTTTCGCAAAGTATTGCGGGCTCTGTTACGAGCCAGTTCCGTCAAGAAGTGGGCACTACGAAAAATTTAACGGGTAGCTTGAGTGATTGGAATGTTTCTGCAAAGGCGATGACATTTCAGACTTTGCAGCCCGATCCCACCTCGATTGTGCAGGCTCCTTATAACGTGATGCCTAATATCAATGCCTCCTATAACAATCGCCTAACACCTGCTGTTGCTGATACCAGTGGAAAGTATGTCACCTTGCCTTCGGGGCCAGCTACGACCTTTTCAACGGATTACACGCGGTTTGCCTACAATATCGCTGGAAACCTGGCCGCGACTGCGCCAGGTGTATATAGCCAGGCAGATCGAACGGTGGTTAAGGGTGCAATGTCTTTGCCGCAGGTCACTCCTGGCTACTACATTACGCCTAAGATGAGTTTTCAATCTAATACCTATAACGCTACGCCGTTTGTTGCTGGTGGGGCGCCTGTCGCTCAGGGTTTTACTATCCCGACCTTTAGTTTGGACTCAGGCTTGGCCTTTGAGCGTGACGCTGCTGAATTGAAGGGTTTCTTTGGACGAGATATGTTCCTCACCATGGAGCCCCGTGCTTTTTACGTATACACCCCTTATCAAAATCAAACTAATACCCCCTTGTTTGATACTGCTGATGCTGGTTTTGGTGTTTCTCAAATTTTTAGTGAAAATACTTTTGTTGGTAATGACCGTATTGCTGATAACAATAAATTGACCGGTGGTCTCACAAGTCGCATGATTGAGGCCGATACGGGCGCAGAACGAGCCAGTGTGACTATTGCGCAAAGACAGGACTTTACGGGGCAGCGAGTCGGACTCAATGGCACGATTGCTAACCCAACTACCTACTCTGATACTTTGGGCTCGGGTTCAGTGCGCTTGCTGGGAAATTTCAGTGCTGACGTTTTTGGGCAATATAACACCCAGTTAAATCGATTTGTTCAATCAACTATTGGAGGTAGTTGGCGTCCCACTCCTGGACGCAGCTTGAACTTTGGTTACCGTAATGTCTGGTCGCCACCCATTCAGGCTTCGGTTCAGAATAATCAGCCTTTTGTGCCTTCTGCGACTACTACTGATCAATACAATATTTCCGGTCAGTGGCCTATTACCAAAGAGGTTTCCCTTTTGGGGCGCTGGGGTTACGATGCCTTAAGTACAAAAACCCTGAATACCTTGGCGGCCTTAGAATGGATGCGAGATTGTTGGACGTTTAGAGCAGCTTATTCTCAAGTTCTGAATACCTCCCAAATTACTACTACTCAAGTCCTATTTCAGGTCGAATTTAGGGGCTTTGGTAGCGCAGGAAGTAATCCAGTTGATATCATGAAGCTTAACGTTCCAGGATATTTGCCTACTTCTAAGCCAATACCCCCTTCCACTTACGAGAACTATCAATGATGCTTTGTAGGATTCGAATTAAAAAATTCCTTACCTCTACGGTTTTTTTAGGCCTTGCGCTTATTTCAGGTGTTACAAGCGCACAGGATGCTTCGCGAACCAGTACTACGGATAGCAAAGTTCGCAATATTGATGGTGTAGCGGCGGTGGTCAATACAGGCTATGTAACCCGTAAAGAAATTGACGATCGAATTGCAGCTCTTCAAAAGCAAGGAACAAAGCTTCCTGATGCATCCATTTTGAGAAAGACCATTATGGAGCGTCTCATTATTGAAAAGATTCAGTTGCAAAATGCCGAACAAGAAGGTGTCACAGTTAGCAATAAAGAGTTAGACAAAATCATTGCTGATATTGCTGCTAAAAATAAACTCACCCTTGCTGAGTTGAAGGTAAAGATTGAAGCAACAGGTAGTAGCTTTGAACGCTATAAACAAATGTTGCGAGATGACGTCATTATTAGTCGCTTCCGTGAGCGCGAGGTTGAGGGTAAGGTTAAAGTTTCTGATGCTGAAATCGATAACTTCATTGCTGAGCGTAGTCGAGCAATGGTGGCTGGTGGTGCTCCTGTGCGTTCTGCCCCAGTCCCTAAAGGTGCTCCAGAAGAAATTGATGTAGCCCAAATTTTTATACCGGTCGATGCTAGTGCTGGAGCAGGTGCTCAGGCTGACGCCAAGAAAAAAGCAGAATCCTTATTGCGTGAAGCACGTGGGGATGTGGATTTCTTACAATTGGGCGCGATGGCGGCTAAAGAAGATCCAAAGATTAAATTTCAGGAGCTTGGTTATCGCACTCCCGATCGTTTGCCTCAACTGTTTTATGAGGCTTCAAGAAATACTGGCAGCGGTCAAGTGGTTGCTAGTGTTGTGAAGAGTCCGGCCGGATATCACGTCTTAAAAGTGTTGGATCGACGCGCGTTAAATACAAGCGAACCTGCACCTCAGCAGGCAGCCCCTCAAGAGACGCCCACAACACCGCAGAATATTATGATTACTCAGACCATGGTGCGTCATATCTTGTTGCGTAGTCGTGCTGGTTTAACAGATCAAGATGCAGAAAGACGTTTGGCTGGATATCGAGATCAAATCAGAGCAAAGACTGCTGATTTTGGTGAGTTAGCTAAAAAATATTCTGAGGATGGTTCCGCACCTAATGGTGGAAATCTAGGCTGGATGGGCCCTGGTGATTTAGTGCCTGAGTTTGAGCAAGCCATGAACCGTTTGCAAATTGGTGAGGTGAGCAACCCTGTTAAAACTGAATTTGGTTGGCATTTAATCCAGGTATTGGAGCGCCGTGAAGCCCAATTGACCGTTGAAAAACAACGTCAATTCGCACGTGCAGCGATTCGCGAAAGAAAGTTTGATCAAGCTTATCAAGATTGGATTCGTGAACTTCGTGATACGGCGACCGTGAAGATTATTAACGCAGACGATGCCGCAACAAGCCCGCGTTAATTTAGTCATTAGCTCCGGCGAACCTGCCGGAGTTGGTCCTGAAGTCTCTTTAGCTGCTGCCCTTGCTTTTTTAAAGGAGCAGCCAGCTGCAAAAATTACCTTACTTGGCGACCCAAGTTTATTTAAAGATTTATTGTCTATAGATCCTGAATTAAAAGAGCGTTTAAAACTGCAAGAAATTTTGCTTTATGAGCAAGTTACTGCTGGCAAGCTCATTTCCGCAAATTCAAAGTATGTTTTAAAAATGCTGGATGTTGCGATCGATGGTTGCCTTGAAAATCGTTTTGACGCGATGATAACTGCGCCTTTGCAAAAAAGCGTTATTAATTTAGCTGGTACCCCCTTTACTGGTCATACTGAGTATCTCGCTGAACGTTGTGGGGTTGATCATGTGGTCATGATCTTATGCGCTCCTCTTCCAGCTGGTTTTTTAGGATTGAAAGATTCTGCAAATCTCAGGGTTGCTTTGGTGACGACGCACATGCCTCTTAAAGAGGTCTCGACTGCTTTAACTCAGCAGCAGATTCTTGAAACGATTGAAATAGTGGATCGTGATTTACGTCAGAAATTTGGCATCTCTGAGCCAGTGATTCGGGTAGCGGGATTAAATCCGCATGCTGGTGAATCAGGTTATTTGGGTCGAGAAGAGATTGAAGTCATTTCTCCTGCTATTGAGAAGGCAAAGAGCCTGAGTATTCAAGTTTCAGGCCCCTATCCTGGTGACACTATGTTTAATGTGGGCGCTCTGCCTAAAACAGATGCATTTATTGCTATGTACCATGACCAGGGCTTGGCACCTTTCAAATTTGTAAGCTTTGGTGGTGGCGTCAATGTCACCTTAGGATTACCCATTATTCGTACATCTGTAGACCATGGCACAGCCTTGGACATAGCGGGCAAAGGAATGGCTGATTCAGGCAGTATGCTTGAGGCCTTACGCTTGGCTTACCAGTTAGCTCTCAATACTAAAAAAATGACTCATTCATAATGCACCGCGCACGTAAACGTTTTGGCCAAAATTTCTTACAAGATGGGGGAGTTATTTATTCCATCGTGGCATTGATCAACCCCGCTTCATCAATGCATATTATTGAAATTGGACCTGGTCTTGGTGCTCTTACTATACCCTTATTGGAAAACCTTGATCAACTTGATCTTCTTGAGATTGACCGGGATTTAGTTGCTTTTTGGAACCAGCAAAATCTACCGGGTTTAAAAGTTATTGAAGGTGATGCCCTTCAATTTGATTTTTTATCCTGGGCTAAAAACCGTCCTGCGAATAGTGGCTTATGCAAGGTTGTCGGAAATTTACCCTACAACATCTCATCGCCTTTGCTCTTTCATTTAGTTGATGCAGCAAATGAAATTGATGAGCAAGTATTTATGTTGCAAGCCGAGGTGGTAGAGCGCATAGTGGCAAAAGCAGGCAGCTCTGATTTCAGTCGCTTATCAGTAATGTTGCAAGCTCGCTATCATATGGAGCAAGTGTTAGAAGTGCCACCCGAGGCTTTTGATCCTCAGCCCAAGGTAAATTCAGCGGTAGTCAGAATGATCCCACGGACCGATTTTAATTTAAGTAGCGCCCAATGGGCTTCACTTGAGAAGATTGTGGCTGCGGCTTTTTCCCAAAGACGGAAAATGTTGCGTACTAACTTGAGTACTTACGCTCAGAGATTATCTTTGACAGAGTCAGAGCTTAAGGCACGGGCCCAAGATATTTCTGTTGACCGATATATAGAATGGGCTAAAGCCCTTATTGCATAGCGTTATTGACGCTATTAGCGATGTCTGTGTAATGCCTGTCTTTTACAGCTTTTGGTGCTCGTAAGCGCTGGGATCAATGACTCGCATCTCAGTCTCAATCCATTTTTCAACCTCTTGGTGAAGTTGACCTCCTGTTTTACCAGCTGACGTAATGGCGGGGCCAATTGAAAAGATCACCGTTCCGGGTTGCTTGATAAAACTATTCTTAGGCCAACATCTGCCAGCATTATGGGCAATAGGGATCACCATTGCTTCTGTGGCGCTAGCAAGTCTTGCGCCGCCCTTACTGTAAGGTTTGTGAGATCCTGTAGGAGTCCTTGTTCCTTCTGGAAAAAGCAAGATCCATTTTCCTTCGCTCAGACGTTTACGACCCTGGCTTGCTACTGAAAGTGCGGCCGTCTCCTTGCTAGCGCGATTGATATGAATCATCTTGAGCAGTGCTAAAGCCCATCCAAAAAACGGTATCCAGAGGAGTTCGCGCTTAAATACAAAGCAAAGTTGTTTGGGGAGAAGTGCGATATAAGCAATGGTTTCATAAGCCGATTGATGCTTACTCAATACAACCACGGGTTGATCAAGCACGGCATACATATGCTCCATCCCGCGGATTTTATAGCGAATGCCACAAAGATGCCAAAGCAGCCATATCACTACCTTATTCCAGAGGCCGATAAAGCGGTAGCGATTTTCTGGATTAAGAAAAGGGAAGGCCAGCATACAAAGCACTGACCAAATTGGGGTAAAAATCAGTAAAAAAATAGCAAACAATATTGAGCGTATGTAAATCATTTTTAGCCTAAGCCTTATTTTTTAAAAAGGCGTTAGCAAACGCCAGAAGATCGACATGAATTTGAGTGTCTTCTGGAAGGCCGCCTTTGGCTAAAGTTTTTTGCCCTTTGCCGGTAAGAACTAAATGAGGGGAGGCACCAAGTGCAATTCCTGCCTGCAAGTCCCTTAGGGAATCGCCCACAATCGGAATGCTTAATAAAGGAGTTTTGCTATCAGGTCTTTTGTACCGTAGAGCGATCTCCTTCATAAGGCCCGGAGAAGGTTTTCGACAATCGCAATGATGGGCATCTACATGAGGGCAAAAGAAAATACTGTCTATACGACCACCAAGTGGCTTTAATAATTTATCCATCTTGCGATGCATAGCATGTAAATCATTAATGGAGAAGTAACCTCTGGATATGCCAGATTGGTTTGTCGCAAGCGCTATTTGATAGCCCGCTTGATTCAAAAGCGCTATTGCTTCTAAGCTACCGGGCAGTGGGACCCATTCATCACTCGACTTCACATAATCATCCCGATCTTCGTTAATCACACCATCGCGATCGAGAATAATGAGTTTAGAAGAGCCAGTGCTCATGCTAACTTGCCGAGATCGGCAATGAGATTCATTTTTTGGTGAAGTTGTTGCAGTAAAGCTAAACGGTTATCGCGAAGTTCTGGATTTGGATCCATCACCATCACATCCGCAAAAAATTGATCAATCGGTTGACTCAAGGCGACTAGGGATTTTAAAAGTTCAACGAACTGGCGCTTTTCGTAGGCCGAGGTGAGTGTTGGGGTAATGCTTTCTAATGCC
>CAIYZI010000218.1 GCA_903930665.1 uncultured beta proteobacterium | reverse complement strand
TGTATCCGCTGCAAGTACACAGACTGTGTAGATGTCTGCCCTGTCGACTGCTTTCGCGAAGGCCCCAATTTCCTCGTGATCGATCCAGACGAATGTATTGACTGCGCAGTCTGCGTTCCAGAGTGTCCAGTCAACGCGATTTACGCAGAAGATGATGTTCCTAGTGACCAACAAGATTTTATTAAGTTGAATGCGGAACTCTCGCCAAACTGGACCTCAATCACCAAATCTAAGGCTGCAATGCCTGAGGCGGAAGAGTGGAAAGACGTTAAGAATAAATTAGGTGAATTGATTAAGTAATTTCCCATTGCTTAGCATCAAGAGAGCTCCCTTTGCACGCGCCCATTGAAACCGATGCCCTCATTATTGGCGCCGGTCCTGTGGGCCTCTTTCAAGTTTTTGAACTTGGTCTTCTAGAAATTAAAGCCCATGTCATTGATTCGCTACCGCAAGTTGGTGGGCAGTGTATTGAGTTGTATCCAGATAAACCTATCTACGATATTCCCGCTGTTCCAGTATGCACTGGGCGCGAGTTAGTTGATAACCTCCTCAAACAAGTTGCACCCTTTACGCCTCAGTTTCATTTAGCGCAAGAAGTACAAGAACTTACGCAACAAAGTGATGGTCGCTTTCTGGTCAGTACATCACAAGATCAATACTTTCTTAGCAAGGCGATATTTATTGCCGCAGGGGTTGGTGCATTTCAAGCTCGTACCATTAATCTTGACGGCATTGAAGCGCTGGTAGATAAGCATCTTTTTTATCGCGTTAAACATCCCGAACGATTTTTCGGCAAGCGCATTGCGATTTGCGGAGGCGGTGATGCAGCGCTAGACTGGGCAATTCATTTAACCGGTAAAGCTGCTAGCGTGATATTAATTCATCGCAGAGATGACTTCAAGGCCGCGCCAAAGTCCATCGCTAAAATGCGCGAACTTTGCGCCAATCATGAGATGGAATTGATGATTGGTCAAATTACTGACTATGAAGCTCATGATGGACAATTAAGAGAAATTGCAGTGACCAACATTGATGGCGAAGTGACCAAGATGCCAGTTGATGACCTGTTAATTTTTTATGGTCTTTCTCCAAAACTGGGGCCAATTGCTCAGTGGGGTCTAGATATTGATCGCAAACAAATTACTGTGGATACCGCGAATTTTCAAACCAATATCCCAGGGATTTATGCAGTTGGGGATATCAATATTTATCCCGGCAAAAAGAAACTCATTTTGTCTGGCTTCCATGAAGCCGCACTAGCCGCTTTTGCAGCCGCGCAATACCTTCAACCCGAAAAACAAATTCAGCTGCAGTACACCACCACTTCTCCAAAACTTCATAAAGTACTTGGGGTGGGTGCTCAAACTTCTGAGTAAGTTTTATCTATACTCAACACTACTTAAATAACTAGCCACGAACTCATATGCGCCAATATCACGACCTGATGAAGGAAGTTCTCACCAAAGGGGTTCAAAAGTCTGACAGGACGGGCACAGGAACAATCTCTATATTTGGCCACCAAATGCGCTTTCATCTTGCCGATGGATTCCCTATGGTGACAACTAAAAAGCTTCACCTTAAATCGATCATCTTAGAGTTGCTCTGGTTTCTTAAAGGCAGTACTGACAATAACTGGCTTAAAGAGCGCGGAGTGTCCATTTGGAATGAATGGGCAGCTCCAGATGGTGATTTAGGCCCTATTTACGGATACCAATGGCGTTCATGGCCAGCGCCTAATGGTCAACACATTGATCAGATCTCTGAAATCGTAGAAACCATCAAAAAAAATCCCGACTCTCGTCGCATCATTGTGTCCGCATGGAATGTAGCCGATATTCCCCGCATGGCTTTAGCCCCATGCCACGCTTTCTTTCAATTTTATGTAGCCGAAGGGAAGCTATCATGCCAGCTCTATCAGCGTAGCGCTGATATCTTCCTTGGCGTACCTTTTAATATTGCTAGCTATGCACTGCTGACCCACATGGTTGCTCAACAATGTGATTTGGAGGTTGGTGATTTTGTTTGGACGGGGGGAGATTGCCACCTCTACAGCAATCATTT
>CAIYZI010000217.1 GCA_903930665.1 uncultured beta proteobacterium | reverse complement strand
TTGCTTATCCGCTTTGGGGTCTTTTTGTAATTGTTGTATTTGTTTGTCAGAAATGCTACTTAAACTTTGATCGGTTTTATATACAGAAATATCAACTGTCCGAATGCCCTTACGTAACTCAGACCAATTTAATGAAACGGGAACTTTGGCATCAATCATTCCCTGCAACAGACTGTTTGCTTTAGTTTGAGAGTCAGATAAAACGGAATTTCCGACCGTTGCTGAAACACCGCCAATAGCCGCAGCTGAACCGCCAGTGGCAACTATGGCTGCAGCACCCAATAATAATTTTGCTGACCCTATAAAGTCTTGATTAGAATCATTCGAACTTTTCACATTTAAGACCAGCGAAAGATTGCCGGGATTAAAAATAGAATAAGCCCCTAAATTAGCCATTGAAACAATTTGCAATGGAACGGAACTTAAAGATGCACACTGAGAACCGTTCTCTCTACCGTCGAAAGTTGCAATGGGTATTTCAATCTTATCCAGCTTACTTTTAAATCCCTGCGTCACAAGGGACAAAACCAGTTGAGTCTTATCTGAACCCCAAAAACTGCGACTAGACATTTGAGTGCAACTACTCACTGGAATCACTTCTGAAGTGATTGTTATGTAGCCATCATTCCCTTTGCCATCACGCAACCAATCTGGCGACTCCCCCTTTGTAAAGGAAGGATTCATGTCGGGAAAGAAAAAAGGTGCGGCCATAACAGCGTTTGGCAAAATAAAATATGCCAAAAGTACTGAAAACAATAATCTAGATAACCCACAAATTCTCATGGGGCCATTTTAAGGCGAATATGGATCTGAGGAAAAAAGAAAACCCCAGCAAACATCAAATCTGACTGGGGTTATTTAGCCTACAAATAGACTAATTGCGATGTGGCATCCTCTAGAATGGAATATCGTCATCCATTGCGCCCAATGATGCGGCATTAGAAGCTCCTGATGGAGCAGAGTGCTCAACAGGCTTAGAACGGCTATAGCTTTCACCACCACCCTCGCTACCGCCCACTGGTTTGCCGCCAAGCATTTGCATGGTTTCTGCAACGATCTCTGTAGAGTACTTTTCTTGGCCGCTAGCATCAGTCCATTTACGCGTACGTAAACGACCCTCAACATAAACCTGAGAACCCTTTTTAAGGTATTGACCAGCGATTTCAGCAAGCTTGCCAAAAAATGCAACACGATGCCACTCTGTGGTTTCTTTCATCTCGCCAGATTGCTTATCTTTATAACGATCTGATGTTGCAACTGAAATATTTGTAACGGCGTCGCCACTTGGCATATAACGTGTTTCTGGATCGCGCCCAACGTTACCTACGATGATGACCTTATTTACCGAAGCCATGTTGTCTCCCGAAGAAAATTGATGATGTGTATTAAATCTTAAAGTGCAGCTAAAAAATATATATTAAGTGAAGCTACGGCTATGTCGCTGCTTCTGAAGCCTTTGAATCTACTACCTTTGCAGGCAAGTCTTGCATTGACCAAGCAATTATAAGCCAGCATAAAAGCAGGGCTGCGCCCATAGCAAAAACCGATAATTCGCCATAGCTATCCATTAACCAACCCCCAATTGCAGCACCAGAAAATAGCCCTATTGATTGAGTGGTGTTGTATACGCCCAGAGCCGTACCCTTAGATTCTTTGGCAAACCGCGATACCAATGAAGGCTGCAAAGCTTCTAATAAATTAAAGCCGACAAAGTAAATTAGCAATGCAGTCGCAATGACGCCAATTGAGGATGCCCTGGTAAATACGCATTCAGCGATCAACAGCAACACAATCGCGACTAACAAAACAATACGTAATTGCTGTTTCTTTTCGCCCAAAATTAATACTGGCGCCATCAAGAAGAAGGAGAGCAGAACAACTGGAAGATAAATCTCCCAGTGCGAGGCTAGCGGCAAGCCTGCCTCAACCAACAAACGGGGTACCACCATAAACATAGCAACCTGAGTAGCATGCAGGACAAAAACCCCAGCGTTTAAGCGCATCAACTCGGGCCGGAAAAAGACCTCTTTAATAGATGCTTGAACGGCTCTTTTTTCCGGTTTGGAGTTTGGCAAAACAAAATAAGTCACTAGCATCGCCAATACACCAAGTACTGCGAGAACTATAAAAATACCACTTAGGCTAATTGCTCGATAAATAGGGGCTGCAATAACTAATGAGAGGGCAAAAGATAAGGCAATACTTCCACCAACCAAAGCCATGGCTCGAGTGCGAACCTGCTCCCTAGTCAGATCGGCAACCCAAGCTGAAATAGCGGCAGAAATAGCGCCAGCCCCCATTACGCCTCGGCCAATCGCAATCCACATTAAGTCATCTTGAGCAGCGCAAATCAGAGCGCCAGCGACAAATAAGGAAAGACCCCAAAAAACAACTGGTTTTCGACCGATTCGGTCGGAAAGTCTGCCCAAGGGAATATAGAAGCAAGCCTGGACAATATTAAAAATACCTAAGGCAAGCCCCACCCATAATGCATGCTCACCCCCGGGTAAGCCCCGTGCGTGGATGCTAAATACAGGCAAAAGCAAGAAAAGGCCCAACATACGGAGGCCGAAAATGCCCGCTAAGGCCAAAGTGGAGCGAAGTTCAGATGGATTCATGGGAAAGGGCTATATTAACAAGTTACGCTAAAAAATCATGAATACTGAAATAAAGATCCGCGGTGCACGTACGCACAACCTCAAAAACATCAATCTAGACATTCCTAGAGAGAAATTGGTCGTCCTTACTGGTTTATCTGGTTCAGGCAAAAGCTCACTTGCTTTTGACACCTTATATGCCGAAGGGCAACGGCGCTATGTAGAGTCGCTCTCTGCTTATGCCCGTCAATTTTTGCAATTGATGGAAAAGCCTGATGTCGATGTTATCGAAGGCCTTTCGCCAGCAATTTCCATTGAACAAAAAGCGACAAGCCATAACCCACGCTCCACAGTAGGCACCGTTACCGAGATTCATGACTACCTACGTCTTCTGTATGCACGTGCAGGCACTCCGCATTGCCCAGACCATGACTTACCTCTAGAAGCCCAAAGCGTTTCTCAAATGGTAGACACAGTTTTAGCAATGCCTGAAGAAACCAAACTCATGATTTTGGCTCCAGTTGTGAGCGAGCGTAAAGGTGAGTTTGTAGATTTATTTGAAGATCTTCAAGCACAAGGATTTGTGCGATTTCGTGTTCGTTCGGGTGGTGGAACAACCAATACTGCCAAAGCAGAAATTTTTGAAATTGACCAATTACCTACCCTTAAGAAAAACGATAAGCACTCAATTGAAGTGGTCGTAGATCGAATTAAAGTGCGCCCCGATATTCAGCAACGTTTAGCAGAGTCATTTGAGACTGCCCTACGCCTAGCAGATGGTAAGGCGATGATCGTGAATATGGACACCGGTAAGGAGATGATTTTCTCCAGCAAATTTTCTTGCCCTATCTGCTCATACTCACTACAAGAACTTGAGCCACGCCTCTTTTCCTTCAACAATCCAATGGGCGCCTGCCCTTCTTGTGACGGTTTAGGACATCTTGCTTTTTTTGATCCAAAACGCATTGTTGCGCACCCCGATTTATCGCTAGCCTCTGGCGCAATCAAAGGCTGGGATCGACGCAACCAGTTTTACTTCAAGCTTTTACAAACTCTAGCCAAGCATGGCGGTTTTGATGTTGATAAACCATTTGAGCAATTAACCAAAAAAGCTCAAGACTTAGTCTTACTTGGGTCCGGTGATGCAACCATTCCTTTTGAATACATTAACGAGCGCGGCAAAATGAGCATTCGTGAGCACGCCTTTGAGGGAATCATCGCGAACTTTGAGAGACGTTATCGTGAGACAGATTCCGCAACAGTGCGTGAAGAGCTCTCGCGCTACCAGAATGTTCACTCATGCCCAGATTGTGGTGGCAGCCGCCTTCGCAAAGAGGCTCGCTTTGTTAAAGTGGGTGATAACGAACAATCTCGCGCTATTTATGAAATTAGTGCACTACCTCTCAAAGAAGCAAAAGACTACTTTGAGGCACTTGAATTAAAAGGTGCCAAACGAGAAATCGCCGATAAGATCGTCAAGGAAATTGGATCACGACTACGTTTTCTAAATGATGTTGGCTTAGATTACCTCTCACTCGATCGTAGTGCTGACACCCTCTCGGGAGGCGAAGCGCAACGGATTCGCTTAGCATCACAAATTGGATCAGGCTTAACCGGCGTGATGTATGTCTTAGATGAGCCTTCGATTGGATTGCATCAACGCGATAACGATCGCCTCATTGGCACCCTCAAGCATTTACGAGACCTAGGCAATAGCGTTCTAGTAGTCGAACATGATGAAGATATGATTCGGGCTGCCGACTACGTCATCGACATTGGCCCTGGCGCTGGTGTACACGGTGGTGAAGTGGTTTCACAAGGCACACCTGAGCAAGTGGAAGCTGATCCCAACTCACTCACTGGAGCCTATCTCTCTGGCCGAACAGCGATTGAGGTTCCCAAAAATCGAATCCCTGTCAATGATCGTTTTTTAGAAATCATTGGGGCACGTGGAAATAATCTCCAATCTGTTCATACTCAGATACCGGTAGGTTTGTTAACGTGTGTCACTGGGGTTTCTGGCTCCGGCAAGTCAACCCTCATTAATGACACTTTGCACCATGCAGTTGCTCAGCATATTTATGGCTCCATTGCAGAACCAGCAGCGCACGATGCCATCAAAGGCCTTGAGCATTTTGACAAGGTTATTAGCGTAGATCAATCCCCTATCGGTAGAACACCGCGCTCTAATCCCGCAACCTATACCGGACTCTTTACTCCTATTAGAGAATTATTTGCCGGAGTTCCAGCATCACGCGAACGCGGTTATGAAGCTGGTCGATTCTCTTTCAACGTAAAAGGTGGTCGTTGTGACTCCTGTGAAGGCGATGGCGTATTAAAAGTAGAAATGCATTTCCTTCCGGACGTCTATGTGCCATGCGATGTTTGCCATGGCAAACGCTATAACCGTGAAACTTTAGATATTCGCTATAAAGGCAAAAATATTCATGAAGTGCTATCGATGACTATCGAGCAAGCCCATGAATTCTTTGAAGCCGTTCCCATAGTCAAACGCAAACTCAAAACCTTGCTAGATGTTGGCTTGGGCTATGTAAAGTTAGGTCAAAGCGCAACCACCTTATCGGGCGGCGAAGCACAGCGAGTTAAGTTATCTCTTGAGCTATCTAAACGCGATACTGGTAGAACTCTTTATATCTTGGATGAGCCAACCACTGGTTTGCACTTCCATGATATTCAGCTACTACTTACAGTACTTCAGACCCTCAAGAAACAAGGCAATACGATTGTCATTATTGAACACAATTTAGATGTGATCAAAACGGCTGACTGGATTATTGACTTGGGTCCAAAAGGTGGTGCAGGTGGTGGCCAAATTATCGCCACTGGTACGCCAGAAGAGGTTGCTAAAAATGAAGCGAGCTTTACTGGTCATTATTTGGCACCATTACTGAAACGTAAGTCACCTACCGGTAAGAAGAAGTAATGTATTTATCTTGTGAGGTTATTGCTCAAAGCAATTTAGATTCGGCTAAATCGGTCGCCTCTGAATTGCCTGAGAGCACCAAGATATCGTTAGCCATTAAACGCAATTCCGGAGTAAGTTCTAACTTCACATAGTCAGAACCTCCTATCTTGCGCCTCACCGCTTGAATACTGACGCCTTCATTTTCAAGATGTAATTCTGCAAGTGTTTTACCAATGCTGACTGATTGAGGCAGCAAAGTCACGGAGTGCAAACGCCAAGATTCATTTGATCCGAAGTCCCCATCGGTATTTCCCCGGAAATAACCCCGAAGCAGGCTATAGCGCTCTTCCCGAGCATTCGTAATACGCCGTACAACCTTACGCATAGGCACGCCCATAATTAGCAACACATGGGAGGCCATCATCAAGCTACCTTCAATTAATTCTGGAACAACCTCCGTCGCACCAGCCGCTCGCAATTTTGCTAGATCTGAATCATCCTTAGTACGCACCAAAACAGTCATACCGGGACGCAAGCGCTCTACTTGATGCAATACCTTAAATGAAGCTAGAGTATCGGCATAAGTAATCACCACAGCCTTGGCGCGAGATAAGCCAGCCGCTATAAGATAGTTTTCGCGACTTGCATCTCCATACACCACATTATCACCAGCAGCAGCTGCCTCTTGAACTCGATCGGGATCCATATCTAGCGCGATGTAAGAAATTTTTTCCAGGTCGAGCATACGAGCTAGACTCTGTCCTGAGCGCCCAAATCCACAAATCACGACATGGTTTTCCGTTAATACACTTTTAGCCGCAACGCGTGTCAAAGCAAGTGATTGCAATAACCACTCATTACTAGAAAAACGCATCGCAATACGATCGCTATATTGAATCAGGAAAGGTGCTCCGAACATTGATAAAAGCATTGCCGCTAATATCGCCTGACTTAATGCGGGAGCAATTAAATCTAAGCCATCTATTTGATTGAGTAAAACAAAACCAAATTCACCTGCCTGCGCTAAACACAGACCTGTCCGAATGGAGATGCCCGGAGTCGATCCAAAAAAGCGTGCAAGGAGCGCAATAAGCCCAAATTTAAATACTAAGGGTCCAATCAGCAATGCCAATACCAACATCCATTGCTCAAAAATGACTTGGAAGTTAAGCAACATACCAATAGTAATAAAGAACAACCCCAGTAACACATCCCGAAATGGTTTGATGTCTTCTTCCACCTGATGGCGATAGGGGGTTTCAGAAATCAACATTCCCGCCAAAAATGCGCCAAGCGCTAATGACAAACCAAAATGTTCTGTTAAGGCTGCCATACCCAAAACAATTAATAAAAGATTGAGCATGAATAGCTCTTGAGAGCGAAGCTTTGCCACCAACCTAAACCAATGGCTCATCAAACTTTGGCCAATAAAGAAGATCAACACCAGGGCTACAGTGATTTTGATTGAGGCTGCAGTCAGGGCAATAAAAAGATCGCCTGGATTTTTGCCTAGAGAAGGCAACAGAATAAGAAGGAAAACTACCGCCAAATCCTGAAATAGCAATATACCGACCACATTACGGCCATGTTGGGTCTCAAGCTCGGATCGGTCAGAAATCAGCTTTGTGACAATCGCCGTCGAAGACATCGCTAAGGCGCCACCCAAAGCAATGGCTGCGCGCCAAGAAATAGGGTAAATCCAATTCATAAGGAGGCTAGCGGGTACGGCCAGCAGCATGGTCAAGATAACTTGGCTGCCCCCCAAACCAAATACGATCGTTCGCATGGCTCTAAGCTTATGGAGGTTAAATTCCAAGCCAATCGAAAACATTAAAAAAACCACACCGAATTCGGCTAAATACTTCACCGTTGCCGAATCATTAGCCAGCCCCAGGGTATTAGGGCCAATTAAGACGCCAATAGCCAAATAGCCCAAAATAGGGGGTAGGCCAAAATAGCGGAAAATAACCACCCCGGCCACTCCAGAGGCCAGCAAGATGAGAGTTAATTGAAGGACTGACGGCATATACTTACCCGATGATAGCTAAGACTCGTGACCGAACCCTAAAGCTTGCGCGCGACACCCTCACTATTGAGGCTGCTGCACTGCAAACCATGCGTGATCGCCTTGAGGGACCCAATGCGGATGCCCTCGTACTCGCTGTTGAACTTTTACATAGTTGTAAGGGTCGCATTGTCGTTTCTGGAATTGGTAAATCTGGTCACATCGCCCGTAAGATTGCTGCCACCTTTGCTTCCACAGGCTCCCCCGCTTTTTTTGTACACCCAGCTGAAGCTAGTCATGGTGATCTGGGGATGGTGACTCGAGACGACATTTTTGTAGCACTCTCTAATTCTGGGGAAACTGACGAATTGCTAACCATCGTGCCAATCATCAAGCGCACTGGCGCAAAACTGATTGCCCTAACTGGCGCACCCAATTCTTCATTGGCAAAACTAGCCGATGCGCATTTAGATACAAGCGTAGAAAAAGAAGCTTGCCCACTCAACCTTGCTCCCACTACCAGCACTACTGCAGCCCTTGCTATGGGAGACGCCTTAGCTGTTGCCCTACTAGATGCCAGAGGCTTCCAAGCGGAAGACTTTCAACGCTCACATCCTGGCGGCCGACTGGGTCGCAAGCAATTGATGCATGTTAGCGAAGTCATGCGCAGCCTTGATGAAACACCAAAAATCTCACTTCAGGCTTCATTGCAAGAGGCTCTACTAGAGATGACCGCTAAACGGATGGGTATGGTGGTAACTTTAGATCAAGACCAAGGGGTTGCTGGCATCTTTACAGATGGAGATTTACGTCGCCTTTTGGAAAAGAGCACCAATCTGGATGGTGTTACGCTACAAGAAGCAACAACTGCAGCACCCCGCACCATTCCTCCTGAGCTGCTCGCTGAAGAAGCCATTGAGATGATGGAAAAACACCGCATCAATCATTTGGTTGTTACCGACCCTAACGGCGCCCTGCTCGGAGCACTTAATTTGCACGACTTGTTCGCAGCCAAAGTTATTTAATTCATCCCCATGCCAAACGCTTTTAATACCCATAAAACCAATCCCTTAAGCCAATATCCTCAAGCCTGGGATCGTGCTAGCAAAGTTAAGCTCCTCGTTTTGGATGTAGACGGTGTACTCACTAATGGCCAAGTATTTATTGGCGCCGATGGCAAAGAAGTATTGAAGGCGTTTGATATTCAAGATGGTTTGGGCATTAAACTACTGGAGCAAATTGGCATACTGACCTCGATCATTACTGGGCGCAGCTCCAAGATGGTTTTAGGGCGTTGCGAAGAATTGGGTATTAAGCACGTGCAAATGGGCGTAGGAGATAAAGCAGTCGCTTTAGATAAAGTTTTGCAATCCCTGTCCCTATCACACGAAGACTGCGCAGTGATGGGTGATGACTGGCCAGACCTGAAGATGATGAAAGGGGCTGGACTGAAGGTCTGCCCAGCTCAGGGGCATGAGGCAGTGAAAGAAGAGGCTCACTATGTCACCACCAATACAGGCGGTAATAGCGCTGTTCGTGAAGTGTGCGACCTCATCCTTAAAGCGCAGAATCGATACGAGGAATTGCTAAACCAGGCGCGTAGTTAACAATGCAATTAAATTCGGCAAAAATCAAAACGGGAATCTTACGTAGCATCTTACGTTTGACCCCTTTAATTTTGATGGGCATCCTGACCTTGTCTACTTTTTGGCTGGTTAAGAAGAGCGCGCCACCAGAGGGTCCTGCCATAGAACGGGTTCGACTTCATGAGCCTGATTACACCATTAGAGATGGGTCTCTCTC
>CAIYZI010000216.1 GCA_903930665.1 uncultured beta proteobacterium | reverse complement strand
TAAATATACGCAATTGAGCCGTTCGCCCAGATTCTTGCCTTGCAGGTAGTTTGCCCAAATGCTGTTTTTAGCATCATCAAATCGAAGAACCATTGAGTTAGAAACTTGGCTCCTTGGACTTAAAGTGAAGCGCCCTGATTTATTTGCAAATATTAGAGATAAGAAAGAAAATGCACACCTTGAGGCGAGAGAGTTATTAAATGGATTGCAACCAGATCAAAACATGAGTCATATTATTTCTGCGCTAAGCGATATACATGACCGCTACCAACGAGATGATTTTGAAGGGCTAACTCCTGATGAAGAGCACATTCTGGGTCGAGCTTGTATTAATCATCGCGATATCTTGCCGGCTGCGATTAGGCGTCTAGAGACGTTTAATTGATTGATTTAAAGTGAACTTGTAATGGCAAGGCATATTCGAAGGGAATAATGGTCAATATTTTTTTAATCATTTTCTTTATATTTGAACGGCTCAATAAGTGAAGTACCGTGGGAAATATTGCAAAAGGATTAATAATTGTTAAATTAAAGAGTTAGCGGGTATTTAAAAAAGCCTATTTTTATCTAGGTCGCACAATACTCATTGGGCTTAGGCTGTAGGCGCTAAATGGAGTTCATGATGTCTAACTAAACGACGATGACATACCCAGGCACCAATTCCGCAAATTGCCATGATTGCTGCAAGAGGCTTGCCAGTACCATCATTTAAGAGGCCCACCAATGTCCCAGCTAGAGTTGCGAAAAAGAATTGCAGGGCGCTAGCAAGTGCAGCAGCTGTTCCGGCTTGTTGACCATGGGTCGCTAGAGCTGAAGCCATCGCATTAGGAATAATGAAGCCTATGCTAGATACAAAGCAGAAGAAGCCTGCCACAAAAATAGGTAAGGAGATCCAATTATTGAATGCTAGTAGCGCCAAGGAAAATCCTGTTATGGATGGCATCCAAAGAGCTGTGCGTAATATGGAGGTTGCTGAGAATTTCTTTAGCAAGCGTGCGTTAATTTGACTAGAGGCAATGAGTCCGAAGGCATTTACGCCAAAGAAAAAACCAAATTTTTCTGCGGTAATATGGTAGAGATCAATAAGCACAAAAGGAGACCCAGCAATATAGGCAAACATGCCTGACATAGCAAGGCCTCCCGCAAGTGCATAACCAAGAAAGGCTTTATTTTTTAGTAGATGGAAATAATTGCTGAGAACTTTGCGGAGGTTGAGTGGTGGCTCATGATCGATGTTGTGGCTTTCTGCAAGCCCCAATTTGATTGCCGCTAGACAGCTTATGCCAAATAGAGCGAGTACGTAGAAAATGCCTCGCCACCCACAAAGGAGCATTATCTGACCGCCAATAAGTGGAGCCAATATAGGTGCGAGGCCCATAACCAACATCAGCAATGAAAAAGCGCGGGCAGATTCTCTTGCGGTTGTTCGATCTCGGACAATAGCGCTAGGAATAATGATTCCAGCACAGCCTCCCATACCCTGTAGAAATCTCCATAGTATTAAGATCGAAATACTATCAGCCATTGCAGCTCCGAGTGAGGCGAGTGTATAGATCGCGAATCCTATGTATAAAGGCTTCTTGCGTCCAAAGCGGTCACTTAGTGGGCCATAAAATAATTGCCCAAGTGTTAGACCAATAAAAAATGCAGCCAGGGTAAGTTCAACGCTCCCTGGGTTGCCTTCGAGGCTGCGCTCAATTTGCGGGAAGCTGGGAAGGTACATATCAATCGATAAGGGTGCGACAGCAGTAAGGGCGCCTAGCAGAATTAACCAAGATGGAAAATATTTCTCAGTGGAGTTTGAAGTCATGACTTGCCTGTTAAAAATGTGAACGAGCAGTATGACGCATTTTTATCAAGCAGCCTCAAGAGCCAATCAAATTAAGAGGCCCTGCTTCCTTGGGCGCAATACAACAATCTACTGTGCTCAAGAGTTATTTGCTTCCTTCGATGGGTTGTTAGTTAGTGGATCTTTTCAAATGCTTAATTAAATTTAGGTCTTATATTGGGTCTTAGGGTTTGTCATAGCAAAAAATCTTAAATCCCATTTTTCTGGTGCTGCAAGCGTGAATTAGCAGAAATTTAAAGAAGTAATTGAGGTGTTTTTTCGCTCAATTTAGGTCTTCTAAACCAAAGTCTAATAGCGCACCTTTGTACATATCAATAAATTCATCCCATGTTTTGGTTGCTAAAGATTTAGAGGTTCGGGGTATGCCTTAACTGGCAATAAATATTTAACTTAAAAATTATTTAGGATGGAGATAAGAGATATGACGTTTAAATCAAAAGGTATGAAATTGGGGGCAGCGTCAGTAATTCTGTGTAGCTCACTTTTAGGATCACAAGTAGTATCTGCAGAAGATCTTTCGGCTGAGCGCAGCCCATATTGGGTTAATGTCGGTGCAGGTTTTGTTAATTTCAATAGCAGCGCCAACATTCTTCTTGCGGGTTCTACGCTTCCGGCGAGTGCGACTGCCAGCAACAATACAACTCTATTGGCAGAATTCGGTTATGACATTACCAAGAATTGGTCAGCACGCTTGACTGTTGGCATCCCTCCGACTACGACGCTGACCGGTACAGGTGCGGTAAGTGGAACGACCCTCGGTAAAGTGGGCTATGCACCAGCAGTTCTTTCTGTAACTTATGGCTGGGACTTGGGCGTAGTGAAGCCTTATCTCGGTGTAGGCGCAAATTACACCATCATTACCTCTACTCAAGACGCAGCAATTAAGGGCTTAAGTGTAGGTAATGGTTATGGCCCTGTATTGCAGGCTGGCTTTAACGTGCCTATCACTAAAACATGGGATTGGTATGGTGATTTTAAACAGATTTTCTTAAAGGTAAATGCTACCGGATCAGTCGGCCCTTACCCAGCTAGTGCCACTGTTACTTTAAATCCTGCAATTTATTCAACAGGGGTTACATACCATTTCTAAAGGCTAGTGAATGAGACGTTTTTAATCACTGTTTTGGAATTATTGATTGAAATTTTATTGATGTGGAAACGAAAGTTGCAACATCAAGCGATTAATTAAAGGAGGCCTAAATGGCGCTACTAAATAGAATGGACTGGTACGACTTAGCTCGCACCACAAATTGGACATCAAAATATGCAACAGAGGATGAAATTTTCCCACCATTGATGTCTGGCGACTTCGGGTTGCCGCAAGACGCTTGGGAAACATATGATGAGCCTTATAAACAGACATATCCCGAGTACGTAAAGGTACAGCGCGATAAGGATGCTGGAGCCTATTCTGTAAAGGCTGCTTTAGAAAGAAGTCGTATTTTCGAGAACTCCGATCCAGGCTGGAAGTCTGTAATGAAAGCGCATTATGGCGCAATTGCTCGTGGTGAATATGCTGCAGCTAGTGCTGAGGCACGAATGATGCGTTTCTCCAAAGCTCCTGGAATGCGCAATATGTCGACATTGGGTTCATTGGATGAGATTCGCCACGGACAAATGCAATTATATTTCCCGCATGAGCACGTATCCAAAGATCGTCAAATGGATTGGGCATTCAAAGCTTACGACAGTAATGACTGGGCAATGATTGCCGCACGTCATTTCTTCGATGACATCATGATGACGCGTGATGCAATTAGCGTTTCAATTATGTTGACTTTTAGTTTTGAAACTGGCTTTACCAATATGCAATTCTTGGGTTTAGCCGCTGATGCTGCGGAAGCTGGTGATCATACCTTCGCTAATCTGATTTCAAGTATTCAAACTGATGAATCACGCCATGCACAAATTGGAGGCCCAGCATTAAAAATACTGATTGCAAATGGTAAAAAAGCTGAGGCACAGAAACGTGTAGATATCGCCTTGTGGGGTGCATGGAAATTATTCTCGGTGCTGACTGGTCCAATTATGGATTACTACACACCACTTGAGCACAGAAAGCAGTCCTTTAAAGAGTTCATGGAAGAATTTATCGTTGCGCAATTTGAACGTGCATTAACCGATCTAGGTCTTGATCTGCCTTGGTATTGGGATATCTTGATCAACGATTTAAATGATACCCATCATGGCATGCACATGGGCAGCTACTTCTGGCGTCCTACTGTTTGGTGGAATCCAGCCGCTGGCGTAACGCCTGATGAGCGCGAATGGCTTGAGGCGAAATACCCAGGCTGGAATGACACATGGGGCCAAGCTTGGGATGTGATTATTGATAACGTAGTTGATGGAAACATGGCTCTCGCGTATCCAGAAACATTACCTTATGTCTGCAATATGTGTCAGCTACCAATTCTTGGTGTACCAGGCAAGAAATGGAATGTTAGAGATTATCCGCTTGAGTACAACGGCCGCTTGTACCACTTTGGATCGGAGGTTGATCGTTGGTGCTTTGAACAAGAGCCTGAAAGATATGCTGGACACCTCAGTATTGTTGATCGCTTCTTAGCCGGCATGATTCAACCTATGAATCTCGAAGGTGCCCTGAAATACATGGACATTGGACCTGGTGAGTGTGGTGATGACGCACATAACTACGCTTGGGCTGAAATCTATAGAGCAATGCGCGAAGAACGCAAAGCAGTTTAATGACAAAAGCTTGCTTACTAAACACCCCAAATTCTTAGTAAGCAAGTATTCATAAATATTGGAGAAATCAAAATGGCTTTATTTCCATTGACATCGAACTTTGAAGGTGATTTTGTACTTCAACTACTTCCTATCGATACTGAAAATAGCATGGATGAAGTGGCTGCTGCTGCTGCCTACCATTCTGTAGGTCGTCGCGTCAGAGCTCGCCCTGGACACATCATGAGAGTTCGACGTCAAGATGCAGATGAGTTCTTTCCTCGCGATATGAAAGTATCCGAGTCCGGGCTAAAGCCTACTGAAACGATTGAGATCATTTGGGAAGAATCAAAGGCAGGTTTGATTGACAAACTGACCAAAGTATTTCAATAGGAGGTAGGCATGACATTTATAAAGGTTTGCGGTTTGGATGATCTATGGGAAGGCGAGATGGAGAATTTCATAGTCAATGGACATGAAATCCTTTTAGTCTGTGCTGGCGAGCGTGTTGTGAGAGCTTTTCAGGGCGTCTGTCCCCATCAAGATATTCCACTCTCCGAAGGAAAATTTGATGGAGAGAAAATTATCTGCAGAGCCCACCTTTGGCAATTTGATGCTTGCACTGGAAAAGGAATTAATCCTGATGACTGTGCTTTAGCAGAATATCCAGTCAAGATAGAAGGTGATGATGTGTATGTCAAAACCGAAGGTGTCCAGGCGTTATTTGCACATTCTTAAATATCGGGCCTTTGTAAATTGCAGTCTATTAGCAGATAAGTCACATTGACAAATCTAAGTAAGAAGTTGAAGTTTAAGAATATTGGAGATGAAATGAGTACATCAAGTGCAGTGCAAGCCTATAACAACAATATGGTTGGTCCAGTGATGCGCGCAGGAGATTTGGCGATTGCTGTTATTGAGGCAGCAAAAGTGGATAACCCCGGAAAAGAAGTATTTGTTGATGATAAGCGTGCTTACATACGCATTCATACAGAGCACGAAATGATTTTAAATCGTCAGACTATAGAAGAAGAGCTGGGTAGACCATTCAAAATGAATGACTTAGAGGTGGACTTGAGTTCATTTGCGGGGCAAATCGAAAGCCGTGATAACTCAATACGTTTTTATTTCAATACAAAAGTTTAAGCACTAATCAAAATATAGGAGCAAAAAATGTCTGAAGTTCAAGTGTTGCAGCCTCAAAAAACCTGGAGCCATTTAGTAGCGCGTCGTCGCAAACCAAGTGAGTACGAAATTGTTAGTGCTAATTTGCATTATAACGACCGTGATGCAAATGCACCATATGAGCTTGATCCAAATATGTTCATGAATGAATGGTACAAAAAGAATACTTTTGGTACCGCGCTTAAGCATGACGATTGGAATAGCTTTCGCGATCCAGATGAAGTCATTTATCGCACCTACAATCTGATGCAGGATGGTCAGGAAACTTATGTTTTTGGACTATTCGATCAGTTTAGCGAGCGCGAGCATGATAAGGCGCTGGATAAAACATGGGTTGGATCCTTGGCGCGTCGCTATTCACCTTTGAGGTATCTCTATCACACATTGCAAATGTCCTCTGCATATGTTGGACAAGTATCTCCAGCAAGCACGATTACAAACTGCAACTATTTCCAAATGGCAGATAGCCTTCGTTGGGTAAGTCATACCGCCTACCGGATGGGTTTTACCATTCGCATTGCTTTTAACCCAGCCAACTTCATCCAAATTATTACTACCGCTATAGGTATAACCTTTGCTTTTGTTGCCGCCGCTGGCTGCGTATTCCCATTCAGCTTCGGTAGGCAGGCGGTAATGCCCGTTGCTTAATTGGTTAAGCCGGTATAAAAACACCTGTATCTGCTTTACAGTAACGTGCTCCACCGGGCAATCACTACAGCCACTAAAATGCGATGGATTACTACCCATTAC
>CAIYZI010000215.1 GCA_903930665.1 uncultured beta proteobacterium | reverse complement strand
GAAGCAGCATCAGGCGCCCTGAGTGGAGTGAATTCATAAACTCCAGTATTAATGTCTGGAGAGAACACACGAATTTGATTTACCAGGCAATCGTCATACAGAATCTTCACCTTATCGGTGTCATCCATAGCGAGTGATAAGTTGGCCGCCATAAATTCGGCTGGATAGTATGCTTTTAACCAGGCTGTCTGATAAGCCAGGAGCGCATACGCAGCAGCATGGGATTTATTAAAGCCATAGCCAGCAAAACGCTCCATCAAGTCATAGATTTCGTTAGCTTTGCCTTCCGTGATACCACCAGCTTTGGCGCCATCACTAAAGATCTTGCGATGCTGCGCCATTTCTTCAGGCTTTTTCTTACCCATCGCGCGCCGCAACATATCAGCGCCACCCAGAGAGTAGCCACCAATCATCTGGGCCATTTGCATGACCTGCTCTTGATAAACCATGATGCCGTAGGTCTCACGCAGAACCGGTTCAATTCGAGGATCTGGATACTCTACTTTTTGACGCCCATGCTTACGTTCGATAAAGTCTGGAATCAAATCCATTGGGCCGGGACGATACAACGCTACCAGTGCAATGATGTCCTCAAAGCGGTCAGGCTTAGCCTCACGAAGCATGCCTTGCATGCCGCGACTTTCTAGTTGGAATACAGCAACAGTGTTGGCCTTTTTTAATACCTCGAATGCACCCTCATCATCTAAAGGGATCTCACCAATATTCCAATCTTTACGGTCAGCATGCAAAGCTTTAATCCAGCGCTCTGCTGCTGCCAAAATCGTCAATGTTGTTAAGCCCAAGAAGTCAAACTTCACCAGACCAATAGCTTCTACGTCATCTTTATCAAATTGACTAATGACTGAGCTGTTGTCTTGATCTTTGCTTTCTTGGGTATAGAGGGGGCAAAAATCCGTGAGCTTACCAGGGGCGATCAACACGCCACCAGCATGCATACCCACGTTACGGGTCATACCCTCTAGTTGCTGTGCCAAGGAGAGTAGTTGCCTTACTTCATCCTCATTTTTTTCGCGTTCGGCTAATTGCTTTTCTTCCTTCTTCGCCATCTCAATGGTCATATATTGACCTGGCTTATTTGGAACTAACTTTGCAATGCCATCAACGAAGTTGTAACCCTGTTCCAGCACACGACCCACATCTCGAATCGCCGCTCTAGCCGCCATCGTACCGAAGGTAGCAATCTGACTTACCGCATCCTTGCCATACTTATCTTTAACGTATTGAATGACACGATCGCGCCCATGCTGGCAAAAGTCAATATCGAAGTCGGGCATCGATACCCGCTCTGGGTTCAAAAAGCGTTCGAAGAGTAGGTTGTAGCGCAAAGGATCAAGATCGGTAATCCCTAATGAGTAGGCCACCAAAGACCCTGCTCCGGATCCCCGTCCAGGACCAACTGGCACGCCGTTGTTTTTCGCCCAATTAATGAAGTCCGCCACAATTAAAAAGTAACCCGGGAAACCCATTTGAGAAATGGTCTTGACTTCAAACACTAGGCGATCATGGTAGCGAGCCTCTTCATTGGCACGCTCTTGCGCATCTGGAAAATTGCGCTCCATATGGCGCTTTAAGCCAATCTCAGACTCTTGCAATAAGAAGTCATCCAGACCAATTCCTGGAGGCGTTGGGAAATCTGGCAAGCGTGGCTGACCAAGTACGAGCGAAAGATTACAACGCTTGGCAATTTCTACAGAGTTCGCTAAGGCTACCGGTAAATCCGCGAAGCGCTTTTCCATCTCCTCTTGAGATAAAAAATATTGCTCTTCATTAAATTTCTTTTGACGACGGGGATTACCCAAAAGCTCGCCTTCAGCAATGCACACCCGTGCCTCATGCGCCGTGAAATCTTCCCTTTTCATAAACTGCACAGGGTGCGTTGCCACGACCGGTAATTCCAATTCGCTCGCTAAATGACAGGCTAACTGCAGCTGCTTTTCATCCTGAGGATGGCCACCACGTTGCACTTCGATGAAATAAGCGTTTGGAAAAGTTTCTTTCCAGCGCAAGGCGCAAGCTTTAGCAACATCATCTTGACCAGCCAAGAGAGCGGAACCTACATCCCCCCAACGACCAGAGGAAAGCGCAATCAGACCATAAGCCAAGGTTTTCTGAGCTAACCTATCTTCCTCCTTAGACGCAGGGAGCGCAAACCATGCCAGGTCGACTTCAGCGCGACCACGGGATTGGTTTTCAAGAGAGGCCTTACTGAGCAACTGACAAAGGTTTAGATAACCCGAGTGGTTTTGCACCAGTAGCAATAAGCGATGGGGCTGGTCTGGATCTTGGGGGTTGCTAACCCATACATCAGCTCCAGCGATGGGCTTTACTCCCCCAGAGCGAGCGGCCGTATAAAAACGTACCAAACCAAATAAATTACTGAGATCGGTCAGCGCTAAGGCACCCATGCCATCTTTTTCAGCAGCCTGAACCGCATCGTCAATGCGCACCACTCCATCCGTAATCGAAAATTCGGAATGAAGGCGTAGATGAACAAAACGGGGTGAAGCCATGAGATGATTTTAGCTGTGTCCGATCTTCAAAACCCCTCATTCCCAGCTGGCGGCTATCGCGGGCGATTTGCACCCTCTCCAACCGGACCTCTGCATGCCGGATCGCTGGTTGCTGCCCTCGGAAGTTGGTTGGATGCCAGATACCACAGTGGTAAATGGCTCTTGAGAATTGAGGATTTAGATACTCCTCGCTGTATACCAGGGGCAGATCAGGAAATTCTCCAGCAATTGCTTTCCTGTGGCCTACAGTGGGATGAAACCGTCACCTGGCAGTCCCAAGGTCAAGAACGCTATGAAAAGGCATTAGAGCGTTTAAATGGGCTTTTATGTCTATACCCCTGTACTTGCTCCCGTCAGAAGATTACAAACGCTCTGGCAGCCCTGGGAATCGAGCCCATCCGCAATCAGGAACAGGTTTATCCAAGTACCTGCCGACCCCCAGTCATTGGTCAATATTCCGATCTGCAAAATTTGGATCTCAAACAGTCCTGGCGCCTTGCCCTTCCAAGCACTTGCCAGATCAATTTTGTCGATTTAGCCCTGGGACCCCAAAATCAAAATATCTGCGAACAGGTAGGTGACTTTGTTTTGCGCAGAAGTGACGGCCTGTTTTCTTATCAATTAGCAGTAGTAGTTGATGATGCAGAGCAAAAAATCAGCCATATAGTGCGTGGCCAAGATTTACTCAGTAATACCGGTCGACAAATTCATCTTCAAGAAGTTTTGTCTTATCCAAGGCCACAATATCTCCATCTGCCACTAGTACTCGATGAGCACGGCGAAAAGCTCAGCAAACAGACCTTAGCGAGCAAGATTAACACTCAAGATGACAAGCAATCTCTTACAGAGCTGCGTAAAGCAGGAGCGTATTTAGGTTTGGTAGATTTACCAACGGGAGAGAATATTTCTATTGCTGAGTGGCTATTGGCAGCCACTCAAGCTTGGGGAGCGCGGATCAAACACAAGTCATCACCGCTATAAAAAAGACAGAGGAAAAAAGTAGAGAAAAGTTAATCATCCACAGAGCCCTCTGCAGAAAGCGATTACTTTTTCTTAAAGCCACCCAATAAAGCACCAACAGCAGGCTTAGCAGACACAATTCCGACTCTCTTGACCTCAGAAGCTCCAGCAGAACCTTCTGCAGTTGCATCCGTTTTAGGTGCTGAACCAGCTTGGTAAGGCATGTAAAAGAATGGGTCAGAAGTTTGTCCAGGAGAAGTTTTGACTTCTGGCAAAGGCATCACTTGTAACTTACGCTTCATCAACTTTTCAATATCATCAAGCAAACGCTTTTCGCTGTCGTCAACCAAAGCGATTGCATCACCCTTATTGCCAGCACGGCCTGTACGACCAATGCGGTGAATAAAATCTTCAGCGTTATAAGGGAGCTCATGATTAATCACACAAGGCATATCCGGAATATCAAGACCACGGGCTGCCACATCAGTCGCTACCAAAGCTTCAATAGCGCCAGATTTAAAAGCATCCAAAGTTAAAGTGCGTTCACCTTGGCTCTTATCTCCATGAATCGCGCCAGCCTTAATACCATCACGCTCTAGAGCTCTTGCCAATTTAGCGCAACCCAAACGGCTATTGGTAAAGATAATGCACTGACGTGATAAGCCTTGACGCGTACGAGACTCTAAGACTTTCACAATGGCACGCTGTTTGTCAGCAGATGCCACCATGTGGATGACTTGCTTAACCGTATCAGCAGCAGCATTCTGCCTAGCCACTTCAACAGTAACGGGAGTGCGTAAATAGCTTTGCGCTAATTTCTTAATCTCTGG
>CAIYZI010000214.1 GCA_903930665.1 uncultured beta proteobacterium | reverse complement strand
AGAACCTTCCGCTGAAATTGATATGGCCTTTGGTAGCGGTAAGTTAGCTGGTCGTTGGTTAGAAATCTCGGGAGCAGGGCAAGTGCATCCTAATGTATTGCGCAATATGGGTATTGACTCGGAGCGTTATACCGGTTTTGCTTTTGGCTCAGGCCTGGAGCGTCTCACTATGTTGCGTTATGGCGTTGATGATTTACGCCTCTTCTTTGAAAACGATTTACGTTTCTTAGCGCAATTCCCTGCGTAAGCAGACACCTACTCAAATAATTTATGCAATTTTCTGAATCTTGGCTTCGCCAATATGTAAATCCCTCTATCGATAGTAATGCCTTGGGTCATGCAATGACCATGGCTGGTTTAGAGGTGGAAGAGCAGCATTCAGTCGCTCCAGCATTTACAAAGATTGTGGTTGCACAAATTCTGACGGCAGAACAACATCCTGATGCAGGTCGTTTGCGGGTTTGTAAGGTCGATGCAGGAACAGGTGAAGAATTGCAAATAGTTTGCGGCGCGCCTAATGCACGTGCTGGTATCAAAATTCCTTGCGCTATGGTTGGTGCGCAATTGCCTCCTACTGAAGCAGGTGGCAAGCCTTTTATGATCAAGATAGGCAAATTACGCGGCGTGGAAAGTCAGGGTATGTTGTGCTCTGGTCGCGAGCTTGGCTTAGGCGAAGATCATGAAGGTATTTTGGAGTTGTCTGCTGATGCGCCTATTGGCGAGGATATTCGCAAATATTTAGATTTAGATGATCAGATTTTTATCATCAAGCTCACTCCGAATAAAGCAGACTGCCTATCTTTAATTGGGATGGCTCGTGAAGTGTCCGCTATTACTGGTGCAGCCTTTTGCGCACCCCAATGGACAACTCCTGCGATATCTATTTCCGATAAGTTGCAAGTAACTGTTGAGAACAAAGATCTTTGTGGTCGTTTTGCTGGTCGCATTATTCGTGGTGTAAATCCCAAAGCAAAAACTCCTGAATGGATTGTGAAGCGTTTAACTCGTGCTGGTCAAAGAAGTATTTCGCCATTAGTCGACTTATCAAATTATGTAATGCTGGAGATGGGTCAGCCAACCCATGTGTTTGATATTGATAAATTATCTGGCGACTTAACTGTTCGCTGGGCAAAGATGGGTGAGACCCTAGAGCTTTTAAATGGTCAAACTGTTACTCCAGTTGAGACTGACCAATCGGGCAAAGTATTGGAGGTTGGCGTAGTTGCTGATCACGCTGGACCTGTAGCGCTTGCCGGAATTATGGGTGGCAATCATTGTGCTGTTACTGATGACACGACTAACGTGTATATCGAGGCTGCTTATTGGTTGCCCTCTGCTATCCAAGGCCGTGCGCGTCGCTTTAACTTTAGTACCGATGCAGCGCATCGTTTTGAACGTGGGGTAGATCCTCAAAATACTGCCCAATGTTTAGAATACTTATCGGCATTAATTGTTGAAGTCTGCGGTGGTCAAGTAGGGCCCATCGATGATCAGATATTGGCTATGCCTGAGCGCAAGCCTGTCAGCATGCGCTTAGCACGTGCCGTCAAAGTCATCGGCATTCCGCTAACAAACGATATCGTTGCTGACGTATTTAAACGTCTTGCTTTTGAATTTAAACAAGAGCCTGGAGATGTATTTATTGTCACTCCTCCTAGCTATCGCTTTGATATTGAAATCGAAGAAGATTTGATTGAAGAAGTGGCTCGAATATATGGTTTTGAAAACATTCCAGATACTCCTCCAGTTGCGTCCTTAAAAATGAGCGCCAAAGCTGAAGCAAAGCGCGGAGTTCATTTATTGCGCCAACGTTTTGCAATGCAAGGTTATCAAGAAGCGGTGAATTTTAGCTTTATTGATATTGAAAGTGAAAAACGTCTTACTGGTGCAACAGAAAAAGATCTGATTGCTGTAGTTAATCCTATTGCCAGTCAATATGGAGTGATGCGTAGCAATTTGTGGGGTAGCTTATTGGGAAACCTTAAGGCTAACCTCAACCGTGGTGCTGCACGTGTACGTTTATTTGAAACGGGTAGAGTCTTTAAACGCGATGAGAGTGTAAAAGAAGAAACTGGAAAAGTAGCTGGTTTTTACCAACCTCAACGTATTGGTGGTTTAGCATACGGTACTTTTGTACCTGAACAATGGGCTAATGCAAACAGAGCGGTGGATTTCTTTGATGTGAAAGGTGATTTAGAGCGCGTACTCGATCCCTT
>CAIYZI010000213.1 GCA_903930665.1 uncultured beta proteobacterium | reverse complement strand
TGCCGCGGGATCAGTTTTGCTAGGAACTTTGTACCCCTTGTTGATTGATGCGTTGCATTTAGGAAAAATTTCTGTTGGCCCTCCGTATTTCAATAGTGTTTTTGTGCCCATCATGGCGCCTTTACTTGTATTGATGGGGATAGGCCCTTGGACGAGTTGGAAAAATTCAAATCTGATGACTGTTGTGAAGCGATTATGGCTAGCAGGACTCATTGCTATCGTCGCTGCCATTCTTATTCCAAGAGTCATGGGGGATTTCACATGGCTCAGTAGTATGGGTTTCTTATTGGCCTTCTGGGTTATTGCATCAGGCTTTTTGCAGATTATTCGTCAGGCTAAGGCTAGCGTGCCCACTAGATCTTTTATTGGAATGCAGATTGCTCATTTAGGAATCGCTATTTTCGTGATTGGTGTCACTATGGTGGGCGCTTACCAAGAGGAAAAAGATGTTCGGATGTTATCTGGTGAGACCGTGAGCGTAGGTGGTTATCAAATTCAATTCCAAGGAGTTAGTGATGAGCTGGGTCCAAACTATCGCGCTATGCGCGGTGCGTTTTCATTAATGCGCCATGGAAAAGTGGAAGCCGTTTTGTATCCTGAAAAGCGTAATTATTTTTCTTCTACGATGCCTATGACTGAAGCGGCTATTAACGCTGGCTTAACTCGTGATATCTATGTTTCACTTGGTGAGCAATTGGAAGATTCTGCTTGGGCGGTACGTGTTTATTACAAACCTTTTGTTGATTGGATTTGGGGTGGTTGTTTATTGATGGCTCTTGGAGGCCTTATTGCAATCACCGATAAACGCTATCGAGTCAAATTGAGAAAGTTAGTTGCATGAAAGCTAAATTTATCATTCCACTGATTCTATTTTTGGTGCTGGTTGGTTTTCTGGCTGTTGGCTTAAATCGTGATCCCCATGAAGTGCCATCGCCTTTGATTAATAAACCTGCGCCTGCATTTGAGTTGCCTCAATTGGCCGATCCCAAGCAAGTCTTTACACCTGCAAGCATGAGAGGGCAAGTATGGATCTTGAATGTCTGGGCATCTTGGTGTGTGGCCTGTCGTGAAGAGCACCCCATATTGATTGAGCTTGGCAAAGCTCATGTGGCGCCTATTATCGGTTTGGACTATAAAGACAAGCGAGACGATGCAATTGCCTTGCTAGCTGGTCAAGGTAGCCCTTATTTGCTAGCAGTCTCTGACGCTAATGGGCGCGTTGGGATTGATTACGGTGTGTACGGCGTTCCAGAAACCTATGTCATTGATAAAAACGGCATTATTCGCTTCAAGCAGATCGGCCCTGTGACAATGGAGCTTTTAAAGCAGACGATTTATCCTTTAATTAGTGAGTTGAATAAATCGTGAAGCGCTTTCTTTTAATTCTCCTGGTTTTGTTTAGTGCTGCCGGTACCCTGAATAAGGCATTTGGTGAAGAAGCTACGCCATTGGCAGATGATCCAGTTGTTGAGCAACGATTAATTTCTATCTCGGAAGAAATGCGTTGTTTAGTCTGTCAGAACGAGTCGCTCGCTGGTTCTCGTTCTGATTTGGCCAATGACCTTCGTCAAGAAATCCGCACTCTCATTAAAGAGGGCAAGAGTGATGATCAGATTCGTACATTTATGGTGGAACGTTACGGAGATTTTGTTTTGTACCGCCCGCCCGTTAAACCCATTACCTGGCTTTTATGGATTGGACCTTTTCTGATCTTGTTGCTTGGGATTGCGGGCCTTCTTATTTATCTGCGTCGCAGGAATAGTGAGATGGTAAAAACAGATCTCTCTGCGAAAGATAATCAACAGATCGATGCATTACTAAAAGCAAACGAAAAAGAAAGCAGTCATGACTAATTTCATTATTCCTGCGTTCTTATTATTAGTGTTGGTATTGGTTTTACTACTTCGCCCATTTATTTTTCCAGGCAAAACACACAGTACATCACGCCGTCAAATGAATGTGTCGATTTATCGTGAAGAATTAGACAAGCTAGAGGCAGAGCGTCAATCAGGTTTGATGGATGAACAATCTTATGATCTTACTCATGCTGAACTTCGCCAACGCTTGTTTCAGGATACGAATGAGGAAGATGACAAGTCTTTTTCCAAGTCACCAAAGATCACCATTATTGGTATTTTGATTTTTGTTTTAACGCTTTCATCTGGGTTGTATTTTGTTTTGGGTGATGCTACTCGTGTAGCTCAAAAAAATGCTGAACAGCCTGTGACTCAAGAGGCTGTTGAAAAAATGGTGACTGAGTTTGCCGCCAAGATGGAGCATGATCCCCAAAATCTTCAGGGCTGGGTAATGTTAGCTCGTTCCTATCGTATTTTGGGACGCAATCAAGAGGCTGAAAAAGCTTATACGCGAGCCGGCGATTTTGTAAAGTCTGATCCTCAATTGTTAGCGGATTATGCTGATGTGATTGCCACCAATACTAATGGGGATTTTTCTGGAAAACCTACGCAGCTGATTAATCAGGCCTTAAAGTTAGACCCCAACAACTTGTTGGCATTATGGTTATCTGGTTCAGCGTCATTTAGCGCCCAAAATTACAAAGTTGCCGTACAAACTTGGGAAAAGTTAAGTGCTTTATTGCCCCCTCAATCGGATGAATCTCGCGCTATTCAAGCTTCTATTGCTCAGGCTCGTGAAAAAGGGCATCTGCCTCCCTCTACTCCAGCAGTGGTGAGTGCGAAATCTGTTAGCGGCATAGTGGAGGTTTCTGCTGATCTTCAGTCAAAGATTAAACCTGGTGATATTTTGATGGTGATTGCACGAAAACCTGGCGAGCGGATGCCAGTAGCAGTCTTAAAAACAGACCTTACCAAGCTACCCATGAGCTTTGTGCTCAATGATGCTCTTGCTATGAATCCTCAAGTGCTGATTTCTCAGTTATCTGAAGTATCCGTTGAAGTCAGAATTTCTAAAACGGGTATGGCTAAAGCAGAAAAGGGCGATTTAGTTTCTAAGCCACAAATCGTGGCGGTTGGTGCAAGCAAGGTTCGTCTGTTGATAGATCAAGCTATTCAGTAATTTAGTAATCTTCTTAGCCTCTACCCACAAAGGGCATATTCGTAGCCATGATGGTCATGGAAAGAATATTGCTCTCTAAGGGGAGTTGGGCCATGTGCAATATTGCATCGCCAATGTGATCAACATCCATGCGGGGCTCTACCTTAGTAGACAGGTCGGCCTGCAAAATACCAGCGGCCATAGGCTCAGTCATTTCAGTGGCTGCATTACCAATATCGATTTGCCCGCAAGCAATATTAAAAGGGCGTCCATCTAGCGCAATCGCTTTGGTTAATCCGGTAATCGCATGTTTGGTGCAGGTATATGGCACTGAAAATGGCCGGGGTGTATGGGCGGAGATGGAGCCATTGTTAATAATGCGTCCACCCTGAGGTATCTGCGCTTTCATCATCCGAATGGCTTCTTGCGAACATAGAAATGCGCCAGAAAGATTAGTGTTTACGACATTCATCCATTGTTCATAGGAAATATCTTCCATAGGAATAGCGGGTGCACCCATTCCGGCATTGTTAAATAGCACATCGATGCGGCCAAATTGAGATTGAATACTGGAAAAAAGCTGTTTGACTTGTTCTGGATTGCCGACATCACAAGCAAACGCTAGAGAATTTTTATCGGTTCCGCCTATGTCCACTTTTGCTCTTTCGAGCCTCTCTAGATTGCGACCCGTCAGGACTACTTGAAAGCCGCCTTTTAAAAGCGCCTTGGCTGCAGCTTTTCCGATTCCCGTACCCGCACCGGTTACTAGAGCGACTTTCTGTTTTGTTTGGTTCATGGCTATTTTTAAAGGTGGGGGTGGCGAAAAGACCTTATCTTATCTCGATATCGCGCCCTTTAAGATCAAAATTCTGTTCTTTTCGCGATTGCTGGGGTCGGGGCATAATGCAAAAAAAGAAAAGAGATTTTATGAATTTCCTGATAAAACACCGTTTTAATCCTATAGCTATCGTATCGGCTATCTTTTTGCTAATCCTTTTATTGGTGGGATTGATGTGGATCTTGATTCCGCCACCCCCTAAAAATATCGAGATTGCCACTGGCTTCCCAACGGGGCTGTATTACCAATTTGCCCAGCGCCTTAAGGGTGAATTGGCTCGTGAGAAAGTGAATTTGGAAATTGTTACCACTGGCGGAACTATGGATAACCTCGCCCTCTTAGGTGACCCAAATTCCCATGTGGATTTTGCGATGGTTCAAGGTGGTGTTGCTGATGTCTCTAAATATCCAAACTTAGTTTCCATTGCGGGGATGTTTTACGAGCCAATGTGGATCTGGTATCGCACAAGCGCATTTAAGGCGGATGGTGGTCGTTTGAGTGTGTTGGAGCAATTAAAGGGTAAGCGCGTTTCTATTGGTAACGAAGGTAGCGGGACCTTATCTCTAACTCAGGCTTTGCTTGAAGTAAGTGGTATTAGTCTATCCGATTTGCACGCAGAAAAGTTAACGCCAGTTCAAGCGTTGGAAAAATTTAAAAAAGGAGAGTTAGATGCAGTCTTTGTAGTGTCTGCAGCTGAAGCCCCATTTCTTAAAAAGTTTTATGAGGTTCCTGAGATTCGATTGATGAGTTTTGATCAGGCCGATGCTTATACGCGTAATTTGTCCTATCTTACGAAAGTGGATGTCCCTCGGGGCGTATTAAGTATTGCGCATGATTTGCCGCATCAGGATATCCAAGTATTAGCTCCAACGGCTACCTTGGTAGGGCGTTCAGACATCAGCCCGGCATTAGTAACCCTCTTGCTGGGAAATACTTATGACATCTTGAAGACCTACTCACGTTTACAAAAAACAGGTGAGTTTCCCTCGGGCTCTAATTTAGATTTCCCTTTGCAAACGGATGCGGAAATTTATTTAAAAGACGGTCCATCTTTCTTGCACCGTCATTTACCTTTTTGGACGGCTGTATGGGTGGGGCGCTTTGTCAAAATCGTGATTCCTTTACTCGTGATCTTGATTCCTTTATTTACCTATATTCCAGCAGCGAAGAATCTCATTTTGCGTTTAAAGCTTTCGCAGGTTTACGAAGAGCTAAAGATCATAGAGAGAAATGCAGCCAATCCCCACTTGAGGGATAAGAACTACAAGGACCTAGAGGCGATTGAACGGCGCGTTGGAAATATTCAGGTATCCATGCTTGATGCAAAAGAGCTTTATGACTTAAAGGGCCATGTAGGGGACGTACGGGGAAGGTTAAATCATTGGCGTGGAGTTGCTGAAAAGCACGCTGAAAGTTCATCTACGTAAAGAATTCCTTTTTACTCGGCATGACCTAAAATAAGCGATGACTTTTTCAAGCCTGGCGCCCCCATTAACCCCAACAAAAGAGATTGCCCAATCTCTTCGTGAGAATGGTTTTGCCATTATTTCAGCTCAATCGGTTGCCGATGTATGCAAAGTGCCCCTATCCAGTTTGCAGGCTTTAACTGGGTTTTGGGAGGATATGCCACGCGATCCCTATTTAAAGGATGGTGGTCGCTATCGCTTTCGTCGCCATGCAAGTTATGAAATTAAGGGCGATGCTCTACGAATGGTTCCTCACCGTGCCCATTGGCAATCGTTGGATTACAACGCATTACATGGAGGAATTGAGCGCTGGTTTGAGCCTATAAATCCAGCTTTGGCTAATGATTCTGCCTGGCAGCATGTCCTGCTTGGGCTTGCTCAAACCTTAAATGCCCTCAAACCAGTCACTACTTGGTTTGTAGAGGCGCATCAATTTCGGATAGATACTACTGATGGCATTGGAAGGCCAACCCCCGAAGGGGCTCACCGTGACGGAGTCGATTTTGTAGCGGTTTTCTTATTGGATAGAGTAGGCATCAAGGGTGGAGAAACTAGAATTTTTGATTCCAGCGGTTCCGCAGGCTTACGTTTTACGCTCACAGAGCCTTGGTCCTTGCTGCTCATGAATGATGAAAAAATGATTCATGAATCTACACCTATACAGCCAGCTGGTAAACATGGGCATCGAGATACTTTGGTGCTCACATTCAGGTCCAACGGCTTTCAGGACTCTCCAAATCGTAGTCAGCAATAATTCACATTAGTTAACTCGTTGTCGCATTACAGCTTCTAGTTGCCCTTTTGTATTTAACACTTCTGACTGGATTTTGGTGTTTTGGGCCGGATCAACACTGGCAACCTAGGGCGAGTAGAATGAGCCCAACTTTTAGTGACTACTTATGCGCTCTCACTCCGCTGGCTACACGCCTCTTATGCTTCTTGCTCAGACATGTGCTTTGCTGGGATTTGCTTGTTATGCGGTAGTGTTAATCCCACTTCAAAAGCAGTGGGAGCTTAGTAATTTACAGTCGGGCTTAATTGCTAGCGCCTTCTTTTTTGGGTATATGTTGGTTGTCCCATTAGCCACGGCATTAACCGATCGTGTTGATGCGCGTAAAGTCTATATCGTTGGGGGATTCTCGGCGACTTTAGGTTTGCTGGGAATGGGGCTTTTTTCGCAAGGCTTTTTAAGCGGCTTATTTTTTATGGCGCTAAATGGCGCTGGCTTGGCAGGAACTTATATGCCAGGATTAAAAATACTATCCGATCGCATTAAGACTGGCGAGCTCACACGACATATTTCTTTTTATACAGCCTTCTTTGGTATTGGTGTTGGCTTATCTTATTTGTGTTCTGGATGGATCTTAAATTGGCTTGGTTGGCGATATGTCTTTGGTGTGATTGCCTTGGGGCCGCTAGTGGCCACTTTATTAGTTTTGATGTTTATACCAGCGCTAGACCATGAAAAATGGCATGGCCCCATTCGTCTTCAGTTAGGAGATATATTTCCAGTTGGTAAATGGCGGTTAGTTTTGCAAGATAAAAAAGCCTCAGGATTTATTTTTGGCTATATGGCTCACGCTGTTGAATTATTTGCTTCAAGAAGTTGGATTGTGGCCTTTTTTGTCGCTTGCCAAGCTGTCTCAGGGGAAGCGCTGGTCATGTCGATTAGCGCTTTGGCTGGGGTGATCAATTTCTTCGGCGTTCCCTCATCGATCTTGGGAAATGAGATTGCTTTACGGGTTGGGCGACAAAAATGGATTTACTTTGTCATGATTGCGAGCGCAGTCATGGGGATAGCTCTGGCTTGCTCTACAGGACAATCTTGGTGGTTGATTATTACCCTTGCTATTGGCCATACGATTTTTATCATGGCAGATTCCGCAACCTTAACCGCAGGCCTGGTGATTACTGCTCAAGAAAATATCAAGGGCGCGGCAATGGGCTTGCATTCTTTAATGGGGTTTGGTGGTGGCTTACTTGGCCCCGCACTCTTTGGGTTGGTATTAGATCTTTCGGGTTCGCGCACCTCACAACTTTCCTGGGTATGGGCTTATTCGTCCGTAGTGGTGTGGGGTGTATTGTTCGTTCTTTACGAAAGCCGCCATCGGTGGAAAAGTCGATAACATCATGACCGAATCCTCATGTAATCTACGTTGTTATCACTGTGGCAGTCTTGTACTGCCACAAGATACTTATGAGGCTGATTTAGCTGGTGTTTCGAGACAATTTTGTTGTGCTGGGTGTATGGCTATTGCTCAAACTATTCATGGTGAAGGGCTTGAAGTCTTTTATGCGCGGCGTGCCCAATCTAGCGATAAACCAGCAGCCTATCTTGCTCTAAATACAATCCCAGAAAACTTATTGGCTTATGACGATCCTTCTTTGCGCGGGCGTTATACACGTCAAGCTGGTGACGAAGGCTTGCTAGAGACGACTTTGCGTCTTGAAAAGATTCGATGCGCTGCTTGTGTTTGGTTATGCGAACAACATTTGCGCCATATTTCTGGTGTTGTGGATGTGCAAATTAATTACGTTACTCAAAAAGTAAAGGTTAAGTTTTTATCAGATAAGACAAGCTTGGCGCGTTTGCTTTTTGAAATAGAACGCATTGGCTATGAAGCTTGGCCCTTCGAGCCCTCACTCTCACTTGATAAGGCAAAGAAGGAAAGGCGCCAATTACTAACTAGATTGGGCGTTGCTCTGTTGGGCATGATGCAAGTCATGATGTATGCATGGCCTTCTTATGTCGGTGAAGATAGCATTCCCGCGGAATATGATTTGTTATTAGGGTGGACAAGTTGGATATTGACTGTGCCCGTTATGGTTTATTCCGCTGGCCCTATTTTTCAATCAGCTTGGCGAAGTGTCCAAGCATTTCGTCAGACTCATATGTTGGGTATGGACGTTCCAATTGCGCTTGCTTTAGCGCTGGCTTTTTTGGCGGGAACGATTAATTTATTGACAGGCTCTGGTCAAAGCTATTTTGATTCGATCACCATGTTTGTGGCTTTTATATTAGCGGCACGCTATGTAGAGTTATTAGCAAGACAGGATGCACAAAGTGGGGCAGAAGCGTTAGCTAAACAGCTACCTGCTACTTGCGAACGTGTGCCAGACTATCCTGCCTCGCAAAATGTTGAAGTAGTACCTGTCGTCAATTGCAATCCTGGAGAAGTCTTACGCGTTTCACCAGGGGAAGTCGTTCCTGCGGATGGTATTTTGATTGAATATGAAAGCGCTCTTGATGAATCTTTATTAACCGGCGAATCAAAACCCATCGATAAAAAAATCGGTGACCGAGTATATGCGGGCACGCACAATATTCTCAATCCTTTGTTAATGAGAATTGAGGCGGTAGGTCAATCTACTCGCATTGCAGGCATTGCCTCGCTACTGGATCAAGCCTTACTTGCAAAACCCCTGATGGTGAGTCTTGCGGAAAAGTGGGCGGGTTATTTCGTTGGTTTTTTATTGTTAAGTGCTTTGCTATCTTCAGCAATTTGGTTGTATGTAGATCCTGGCAAAGCGTGGACCGTATTAGTTGCGGTATTAGTAGCAAGTTGCCCATGCGCTTTATCTCTAGCCGTGCCTACTGCAATGGCTGCAGCGCAAGGAGCGGTCACTAAATTGGGGTTGCTGATTGTGAGGGGGCACGTATTAGAGGGCTTGGTTAAAACTACGGATTTGGTTTTGGATAAAACGGGCACTTTAACTATGGGTGAGCCTGAATTAACGAAAATTGTGAACTTACGCTCAGGCTATCGTGAAGATGATGCCTTAGCACTTGCGGCCGCGATGGAGTCTGGCCAACGTCATCCATTGGCGCTTTCTTTATTACGTGCTGCCGAACTTCAAAACCTCACGCTTCCCTTATTAAATAATTCGATCACTAATGAACTTGGCAAAGGTTTAAGTTCAGGCTCATATCGTTTGGGTAGCGCGGCATGGACGGGAGGATTACAGGATGCTAAGGCTGGGCAATATGGTCAAGTGCATTTGGCCGATGAGCAGGGTTTAATTGCCAGCTTTATTTTCTTGGATACTCCTAGGGCAGGGCTCAAGGGCTTATTGGCTGCAGCCAAAACACGCAAAATTGCTGTTCATTTGGTATCGGGTGATGACCCTATTACCGTGGGTTGGTGGGCTCAAGAAGTGGGAATTGAGAGTTACCGAGGCGGCTGTACTCCAGAAGAGAAATACGACTATATCGAGCGCTTGCAAAAAGAAGGGCGTTTTGTCTGGGCCATTGGAGATGGCGTAAACGATGCCCCTTTACTTGCTCGTGCTGATGTGTCAATTGCTGTCGGTGCAGGTGCGCCCCTGGCTTCAGCGGGTGCGGATGCTATTTTGACTGCTAGTTCATTGGCACCATTAGCAAAAACACTCTTATTAGCAGATAAAACCCAGTTCATCATTAAGGAAAACTTGATTTGGGCTTTGGTCTATAACCTTGTGGCTATCCCGGCAGCGATGATGGGATGGGTTAATCCTTGGGTTGCTGGTATTGGCATGTCTGCATCTTCCTTGGCCGTTACTTTGAATGCCTGGCGCCTTAGAAAGGCTTAGACTACGAATATATGGAAAGCTTATATTTATTAATTCCTTTATCTTTGGCTTTAGTGGCATTTTCAGCCTGGTTATTGCATTGGTCGGTGAAAAATGGCCAATATGATGATGTAAATGGGCCTGGCCAGGCAATATTGATGGATGATGATGCTCCAGCTGGCACTTCTGAAGCTGCTAAAGAAGTCCCAAAACCTCAAAAATAGGCTGCGCTATTAGAATTTCTCGAAATCACTAAGATATTAGGGTTTTCCATTAATAGCGTTTTAGCTGCACCCCACTTGATGTAGATCAAGCTTCCTTGACAGTCTTACTTTGATAATGGCCCTAGTCTATTTGGATTATGTCGCTGTTTGGTCACAACAAAAGGAGAAGCCATGGGAATTACCGTGGGGAGCAATCAAGAAACCTTCAACTACAAGGTTGTCAGTCAATTTGCCATCGTCACTGTACTTTGGGGAATCGTTGGCATGGTGGTGGGGGTTATTCTCGCAGCCCAGCTTATCTGGCCTGAAATCACTTTTAATATTCCTTGGCTTAGCTTTGGTCGCTTGCGTCCTTTGCATACCAATGCGGTGATTTTCGCCTTTGGCGGGTCGGGTTTATTCGCGGCGTCTTACTATATCGTGCAGCGGACCTGTCAGGCCCGTCTGTTCTGCGATAAGTTGGCTGCCTTTACCTTCTGGGGCTGGCAAGCAGTGATTGTTTTGGCTGCCGTTACATTGCCACTGGGAATTACAAGCTCAAAAGAGTACGCAGAGCTCGAGTGGCCAATTGATATTTTGATCACCGTAGTTTGGGTTGCTTACGCTATTGTGTTCTTTGGCACCATCATGAAGCGCAAGACGAAGCATATTTATGTTTCTAACTGGTTTTTTGGTGCTTATATTTTGACCATTGCGATTCTCCATATTTTTAATAACTTAGAGATGCCCGCGACCCTCTGGAAATCTTACTCAGCATATGCTGGGGTACAAGATGCGATGGTGCAGTGGTGGTACGGACATAACGCAGTAGGCTTCTTCTTGACTACTAGCTTCTTGGGCATGATGTATTACTTCATTCCTAAGCAAGCGGAGCGTCCAATTTACTCATATCGTTTGTCCATCGTTCACTTCTGGGCCTTGAACTTTACTTATATGTGGGCGGGTCCTCATCACTTGCAACACACTTCTTTGCCAGATTGGACCCAGTCATTGGGTACTGTGTTCTCCTTAATCTTGTTGGCACCTTCATGGGGCGGCATGATCAACGGCATCATGACTTTGTCAGGCGCCTGGTACAAATTACGTCGTGACCCTATTTTGAAGTTCTTGGTAGTTGCTTTGTCCTTCTACGGCATGTCAACCTTCGAAGGTTCG